>CAZREK010000025.1:0-14425 GCA_964598965.1 uncultured Bifidobacterium sp.
CGTGCTCGACACGATCTTGATCTGGGTGGACAAGCCGCAGATCGTGCTGGTCTGACGGCGGGCGCAGGCCCGCTCGCCGTCACGCCCGGCGCGACGCGGTGGACCCGCGCTCGACCAGCTCGCCGCGGAACTCGAGTTCGCGGCAGCTGACCTCGCGCCCGGCGATCTGTTCGATCAGCGAGGTGACCGCCGCCAGGCACATCGCTTCCAACGGTTGGCGCACCGACGTCAGCGGCGGGTCGGTGAACGGCAACAACACGTTGTCGGCGAAACCGACCACCGAGACGTCGAGCGGCACGGACATGCCGCGCGCCCGCGTCTCGCGAATAGCTCCCAGCGCCATCAGGTCGCTGGCGGCGACGATGCCGGTGACACCCGCAGCGAGCAGCTCCGCCGACGCGGCCGCACCGCCTTCGACCGTGAACGTGGAGTCCGCGATGTACGGGTGCAGACCGGCCGCCTCGATCGCTCGCCGGTAGCCGACGAGGCGGCGCTGCACCGGCGAGTAGCGGCGCGGCCCGACGATGCAGCCGATCTGGGTGTGACCGAGTTCCACCAGGTGGCGCACGGCGATGGCCGCGGCATCGACGTCGTCGGTGGACACGACCGGCGCTTCGATCCCGGTGATCGCTCCGTTCAGGAACACCATCGGCAGGCGCAGACCGGCGAGACGTTCGTACAGGCCGTGATCGGCGAGTGTGTCCGCGTTGGCACCCGACACCACCACCAGCCCGCCCATGCCATGGTCGAGCAGCATGTCGATGTATTCGTCCTCCGACACGCCATCGATGGTGGCGGTGCACAACACCGTCGTGAAGCGCTGGGCGGCCAAGAGGCCGGTGAACACCTGGGCGAAGCGCGGGAAGATCGGGTTCGACAACTCCGGGATCAGCAGGCCGACCAGTCCGGCGCGATCCGCACGGCGCACACCGGGCTGGTAGCGCACTTCCTCCAAGGCGGCCAAGACCTTGGTCCGTGTCTCGTCAGCGACCCCTGGGCGGTTGTTGACCACTCGGCTCACGGTGGCCTCGCTGACCCCCACCCGCTCGGCGATGTGTCGCAGACGTGTCGTCACGAGGCGACACTCTAGTTCTTTGCAAGTTCTTGCAGGAAGGACTTTTCAAGAAGGGGGTTCTTCTGCCACAATCAGCTCTGATCGGAACTTCATCCGGTCTTCACCGATACGTCATCTCCGAGGGGGAGCATCGTGCGATCGCGCAAGTCACTCATCGCCGTCGCAGCCATCGCCGGACTCGTACTCGCCGCGTGCAGCGACGACAAGAAGTCCGACGATTCGGCGGCAACCACTACCGAAGCAATGGCCACCACCACTTCCGGGGCCACCACCGAGTCGACGGTCTACACGCCGCCGGAGCGTGGTGACGCCGACCTGGTGATCTGGGCCGACAACACCCGCGTGCCGGTGCTCGAGCCGGTCGCCGAGGCATTCGCCGCGGCGGAAGGCATCAAGGTCAGCGTGCTGGAAGTGCCGTCCGACCAGATCCGTGACCAGCTCTCCAAGGCCGGCCCCGCCGGCCAGGGCCCGGACATCATCGTCGGCGCTCACGACTGGCTCGGCGAGCTCGTCAGCAACGGCGCGGTCGCCCCGATCGACCTGGGCGATGCGGCCGCCGGTTACTCCGACGTCGCCATCCAGGCGTTCACCTACGAGGGCAAGGTCTACGGTCTGCCCTACGCGATCGAGAACATCGCGCTGATCCGCAACGCCGACCTGGTTCCCACGGCTCCGGCCACCTGGGAAGAGCTGGAGGCCACCGCCCTGCAGCTGAAGGCCGACGGCAAGGTCGACGTGCCCTTGGCCGTCCAGGAAGTGGACCCGTACCACAACTTCCCGCTGTTCTCGATGACCGGCGCCAACGTGTTCTTCCAGAACGCTGACGGCACCTACGACCCGAGCCAGCTCGGCCTGGACACCCCCGAAGCGCGGGCGTCGGCGAAGAACTTCGCCGCCTGGTCCGCTGAAGGTCTGATCTCCAAGGACGTCACCTACGACATCATGATCGACTCGTTCGGCGCCGGGAAGGCTCCGTTCGCCATCACCGGCCCCTGGGCCGTGAACGACGGCGAGCGTGGCTTTAAGGTCAAGGGCGTGAACTACGTCGTCGAGCCCATCCCGCCGATGGCGGACGGCACCACCCCGCGCGTGTTCGTGGGCGTGCAGGGCTTCATGGTCTCGAACTTCTCGACCAACCAGGACCTGGCCAAGACCTTCGTGCTCGACTACCTGAACAGCGAAGACGTCATGCTGAAGCTCTTCGAGGTCGGTGGCCGCGCCCCGGCGATGACCTCGGCCTTCGAGCAGGTCTCCTCTGACCCGGACATCCAGGGCTTCGGCCTCGCCGGCCAGGCCGGCGAGCCCATGCCGGCCATCCCCGCCATGTCGAAGGTGTGGCAGGCCTGGACCGACGCCTACACCCAGGTGTTCACCGGTACCGACCCGGAGCAGGCGTTCAAGGACGCCGCCGCAGCGATCCGCGCAGAGATCGGCTGATAACCCGTGGACGGGGCCACCGATGTCATGACCGTTGGTAGCCCCGTCGGTGCACCGACGGGCCGGGAGCGGCACCACCGCAACCGGCCCGTCGGGCGTGCACAACAACCCGCGAGCATGCTCGGGAACATCGTCAAGTTCCTGATGCTCGCACTGGTGAACGGCCTGGTGCTGTTCAACCTGCCGGTCATGATCGACAAGCCCGACTGGTGGTTCGTCGGCGGCTCACTGCTGGCCCTGGTGGCGATCGATGTCATCTACATCTCGCCGCGCCGCATGATCGCCGGCAAGTACCTGCTGCCCGGCACGATCTTCCTGCTCATCTTCGCCCTGTACCCGGTCTTCTACACGTTCTTCGTGTCGTTCACGAACTACGGCACGGGCAACCTCATCGCCAAAGCACAGGCGATCGAGATCATCGAGAAGAACTCCATCTCTGCAACGGACGACGCCGTCCGTTTCGACCTGCAGGTGTTGGCCAAGGGCTCGCCCACGGGTGCGCTCGCCTACCTGCTCACCGACGCCGATGGGAACCACTTCCTCGGCACCGCCGATGGTCTCACGGAGGTTCCGGAGGCCGACCTGATCGAGGACGGAACCCGTCTCACGGTCGACGGCTACGTGGCGCTGAACCTCGGTGACAGCAACAGCCGCAAGGACGAGATCGCCGCCTTCCGGGTCCCCAGTGACCAAGGCGACATTCAGAACGACGGCTTCCGCGCCGCGTTCGCCAAGCAACAGGTGCTGCGCTACGACTCGCAGTCCAACAGCATCGTCAACACGGTCGACGGCACCGTGTACACGGAGCAAGAGGGCCACTTCGTCAACGAGGCCGGGCAGCGGCTCGACCCGGGTTGGCGTGCCTTCGTCGGCACCAAGAACTACGAGCGGATCAACACCGCCTCCATTCGCGGCCCGTTCGTGCGAGTGTTCGTCTGGACGTTCATCTTCGCGGTCGGTTCAGTGCTCACCACGTTCGCGCTCGGGCTGCTGCTGGCCCTGGTCTTCGCCAACGAGCGGATGAAGCTGCGCCGCACGTATCGCATGGCGATGATCGTGCCCTACGCACTGCCCAGCTTCATGACCGCGCTGGTGTGGCGCGGCATGTTCAACCAACGCTTCGGCATCGTCAACCGCATGTTCGGCACCAACTTCGCATGGCTCGACGGACAATGGTTGCCCTACGTGTCCATCCTGGTCGTGAACCTGTGGCTGGGGTTCCCGTACATGTTCCTGATCTGTACTGGGGCGCTGCAGAGCATCCCGTCCGACCTGAAAGAAGCCGCCTTCGTCGACGGCGCCACCGGGCTGAAGGCCTTCCGCCGGGTGACGTTCCCGCTGCTGCTGATCGCCGTGGCGCCGATGTTGATCGCATCGTTCGCGTTCAACTTCAACAACTTCAACATCATCTACCTGCTCACCGAGGGCAAGCCGCCGATCGCCGGTAGCACCGCGGGCCGCACCGACATTCTCATCAGCTACATGTACAAGCTGGCCTTCGCCGGCGGACGCGGGCAAGACCTCGGCTTCGCCGCAGCGATCAGCGTGATCATCTTCGTCCTCGTCGCCGCGATCAGCGCGTTCAGCTTCCGCTACACCAAGGCCTTCGAGGAGATCAAGTGAGCGACACGCCCTCGGCTCCCACTACGCGCACCGGCCCCAGCGGCACCAAGCGCACCACCAAGGGCTGGTTCATGGACACCGGCTGGCGCCACATCGTCGGCCTCGCCGTGCTGTGCTTCTCCTTGTTCCCCGCGTTGTGGGTCATCTCCGCCTCGTTCTCCGACACCGGCCTGCAGTCGCAGAGCTTCATTCCCAAGCGCTGGACACTCAACAACTTCCGCGCGCTGATGACGGACCACAACCACCCGCCGTTCCTGCGCTGGATGTTCAACTCGATCTTCATCGGCGTGGTCACGGCCCTCATCACCGTGTTCCTCTGCGCGTGCGCGGCGTACGCGTTCAGCCGCCTGCGCTTCCGTGGCCGCCGCCCAGGGATGATGTTCCTGCTGCTCGTGCAGATGTTCCCGAACCTGCTCGCGCTGGTCGCTCTGTTCTTGTTCATGACGCGCGTGAAGGGCCTGTTCCCCTCCATCGGTCTCGGCACGCACTGGGGTCTGATCTTCATCTACCTCGGTGGCGCGCTCGGCGTGAACACCTGGTTGATGAAGGGTTTCTTCGACTCCATCCCGCGTGAACTCGACGAAGCCGCCTACGTCGATGGCGCCACTCACGCGCAGGTGTTCTTCAAGGTCATCCTTCCGCTCGGCGCTCCCGTGCTGGCCGTCATCGGTCTGCTGTCGTTCGTCAACTCGCAGAGCGAGTTCGTCATCGCCGACGTGATCCTCGGCCAGTCGGAGAGCCGTCGCACCGCCGCCGTCGGCCTGTCGCACTTCATCCTCGCCGGCTTCGACAACCGCTGGGGTCCGTTCGCGGCTGGTTCCTTGCTGGTCGCGGTGCCGATGCTGATCCTGTGGCTGTTCCTGCAACGCTTCGTGGTCTCCGGCCTCACCGCCGGCGCGGTGAAGGGCTGACATGTCGTTGGCCGCTCCGCACCACGATGGCTCCGAGCTATACCGCTCGCACGACGCGCCCGCGCTGGGCGACGTCGTCAGCGTGTTCCTGCGCGTGCCGCACCAGTCGCACGCCGAGCGCGTGTTCGTGCGCAGCTCCCCCGACGGCGAGCCGCGCTGGGTGGCCGCCACGCCCGACCGCCGCGACGATCGCGAGACGTGGTGGCGCGCCGACGTCACGGTGTCCAACCCGATCGTGCGCTACCGCTTCCTGCTGGAGGGTGGCGCCGCGCCGTACCGCTGGGTCAACGCGCAAGGGGTCTTCTCCCGCGATGTCACCGACAGCGCCGACTTCTGGCTGACGGCGTTCGCTCCCCCGCCTCGGTGGTTGCAGCAGGCGATCGTCTACCAGGTCTTCCCGGACCGCTTCGCCGACTCGGGCGCGCAACGCCACTGGCCGTCGTGGGCGCACCGCAGCGCCTGGAGCGACCCCGTCGACACCGACTGGCGGATCTCCACCCGGCAGATGTTCGGCGGCGATCTTCCTGGCCTCGTCCAGCGTCTCGGACACATCCGCGGCCTCGGCGCCAACGCCGTCTACCTCACCCCGTTCTTCCCTGCAGAGAGCGCCCACCGCTACAACGCGAGTTCGTTCGACCGGGTCGACGACCTGCTCGGGGGCGACGCGGCGCTGGCGGAACTCACCCGTGTCGCGCACGACATGGGCATCCGCATCATCGGCGACCTCACCACCAACCACACCGGCGACACCCACGACTGGTTCCTGGCCGCTCGCCGCGACCTCAGCAGCGAGGAAGCGGGCTACTACTTCTTCGAGAGCGACGACCCGGACGACTACGTCGGCTGGTTCGGTGTGCGCACTTTGCCCAAGCTCGACCACCGCGCGCCGCGCCTCGCCGAGCGCATGCTCAGCGGCCCCGACTCCGTCACCGGCAAGTGGTTGCGCCCCCCGTACTCGCTCGACGCGTGGCGCATCGACGTCGCCAACATGACCGGCCGCCTCGGTGACATCGACGAGAACCACGCTGTCGCACGCGCGATGCGAGCGACGATGGCCGAGGTGCGGCCCGACGCCTGGCTGGTGGCCGAGCACTGCTACGACGCGTCCTCCGACCTCCGCGGCGACGGCTGGCACGGCACGATGAACTACTCGGGCTTCGCTCGCCCGGTGTGGTCGTGGCTGCGCGCTGCCGAGCCGCAGATCGGGTTGCTCGGCTTCCCCTCCCCGCCGCCGATCACCGGCGCGCAGGAGATGGTGGCCACGATGCGCGACTTCATCGCCGCCATGCCGTGGAACTCCACAGCGGCCAGCATGACCCTGCTGGGCACCCACGACACCGCGCGTTGGCGCAGCGTGGCCGGCAGTTGCGAACGCCAGGTCGCGGGCCTCGGCATGTTGATGGCCTTCCCGGGCGTGCCCACCGTCTACTACGGCGACGAGGTCGGCCTGCCGGGCATCAACAGCGACCTCGGCCGCGTCCCCATGCCCTGGGACCCTGCCGCGTGGGACACGGCCGCGCTCGAGGCCTACCGGCAGCTGCTCGCCGTGCGCGCCAACAGTTCGGCGCTGCAACGCGGCGGCCTGCGGTTCGTGCACGCCGACGACGACAGCGTCACCTTGCTGCGCGAATCTGCGGACGAGGCCGTGTTGGTGCACATCGCACGCGAGGCACACGGGCCGGTCACGCTGCCTGCGGCGCAACTCGCGATGCAGGAAGCAACCCCGCTGTACGGCGGTCGCTCGCTGCAGGTCACGGATGGCGACATCGAGCTGGTCGCCGACGGCACCGAGGTGAGCATGTGGCGAATCGATCGAGGAGGAAGATCCGATGGCTGACGTCGAGTTCGACGGAATGTCGAAGGTGTACGACAACAACTTCCGGGCGGTCGACCACCTCGACCTGAAGGTGTCCGACGGCGAGTTCCTCGTCCTCGTCGGTCCTTCCGGCTGCGGCAAGTCGACAGCGCTGCGCATGGTCGCCGGCCTGGAGGACATCAGCGAAGGCGAGCTGCGCATCGGCGGCGCGCGCATGAACGAAGTCATGCCACGTGAACGCGACATCGCAATGGTCTTCCAGAGCTACGCGCTGTACCCGCACCTGTCGGTGGCCGAGAACATCGGTTTCGGATTGGCGCTGCGCAAGATGCCCAAGCACGAGATCAACGAGCGGGTGCACAAGGCCGCCGACATGCTGGGCCTGGTCGACCTGCTCGACCGTCGCCCGAAGATGCTGTCCGGTGGCCAGCGCCAGCGCGTCGCCATGGGCCGTGCCATCGTGCGCGAGCCGAAGGTCTTCCTGATGGACGAACCGTTGTCCAACCTCGACGCCAAGCTGCGCGTGCAGATGCGCGCCGAGATCAGCAAGTTGCAGCGCGCCATGGGTGTCACCACCATCTACGTCACCCACGACCAGGTGGAAGCGATGACGATGGCCGACCGCGTGGCGGTCATGCGCCGCGGTGTTCTGCAGCAGGTGGCCCACCCGTGGGAGCTCTACGATCGCCCGGCGAACCTGTTCGTCGCCGGCTTCATCGGCAGCCCGGCGATGAACATGATCGCCGCCACGGTCGTCGTCAACGGCGACGCGGTGCAGATCGACATCGCCGGCCAGTTGCTTGACATTCCGCAGGCGGCCCTCGACGCCTACCCGCAGCTGCGCCAGTCGAACGGCCGCCAGATCATCGCCGGTATTCGCCCCGAGTTCTTCACCTTCCCCGCCGACTTCGTCCCCAGCGGTCAGCAGCTGCGGATCGATGTCGACATGGTGGAGTCCACGGGCAGCGAGACGCACGTGCACTTCGGCCTGCCGATCGCGCCCATCAACACCGACGACGTGCGCGACGCCGACGACGACGCGGGCGAGATCGCCACCACGCCCGGCGACAACCGCACCATGTTCGTCGCCAAGCTCGACGGGCTGGCCCGCGTGCGCATGGGCGACGCCATCTCCATCGGCATCCACACGGATCGCTGCCACTTCTTCGACCGGGAATCCGGCGCACCACTGAGGTGAGTCCCATGGATCCGTCTGCGGGCGATCCCCGTGTGCAGACCATCTACACCGATGCTGCCGGTCAGACCATCGAGTGCGTTCCCGAGGCCGTGGCCGCAGTCCTGCGCGCCCTGGGCGACGAACCGGACGACCCGCTGTCCGTGGTCGTGGCGTGGGATGGCCATCTGCCGCAGCACGCCACGGAGCTGACGGTCGTCGATGACGCTGGGCGCACACTCGACGCGCCGCTGCCCTTCGGTTACCACTCGCTCGTCCGCGGTGAACACGTCGTCGGAACGGTGATCAGCACACCCCGACAGGCTCCCGCGCCGACGAAGGGCAGCTGGGGTGTGATGCTGCCGCTGTACTCGCTGCGCACAGAGGCCACGCAGGGCGTCGCTCGCTACGCCGACCTCGGCCGCCTGTTCGACTGGCTGCACGGCCACGGCGGACAGGTCGTGCTGACGCTGCCGCTGTTGCCGGTGTTCCTCGACGACCCAGCCGACTGGAGCCCCTACTCGCCGGTGAGTCGGCGGTTGTGGAGCGAGTTGTACGTCGATCTCGACGCGGCCGGGGCACCCCCCGCCTCGGACGCGCCGGTTCCGGAGGGTGGCCTGCTGGACTACCCGGCCATCCAGCGTCACCGCGTCGCCCGGCTCGACGCGCTGGCGCAGACGTTGGCCGACGACCCCGCGCTGCATGCCTGGCTGCGCGACAACCCGGTGGCCGAGCGTCACGCGCGGTTCCGCGGCGCCCAGGCCCGTCACGGGCGCAACTTCCGTGACTGGCCGGTCAGCCGCGAGCAAGCGCTCGCCGACGCCGATCCGGTCGTGGTCGCCCGGCACCTGGTCGGGCAGTGGCTGGCCGACACACAGCTGGCGGCGGTCTCCGCCCACGCTCGGGCGCACGGCCAGCTGCTGGCGCTCGACGTCGCGCTCGGCGTACACGCTGATGGTTTCGATGTGTTCGACGAACCCGACCTGTTCGTCGAAGGCGTCAGCGTCGGTGCACCACCGGACCCGATCTTCCGCGGCGGCCAGGACTGGGGCTTCCCTCCGGTCCATCCGGTGAAGTCCCGCCGAAGCGGTCATCGCTACATCCGCGAAACGCTGCGTCATCACGTCCGCCAGGCGGGTCTGCTGCGCATCGACCACGTGATGGGCCTGGCCCGCCAGTGGTGGGTGCCGGCCGGCATGGCAGCGACTGCAGGGTGCTACGTGCGCTACCCGCTGGAGGAGATGTTCGCCATCGCCGTGTTGGAGGCGCATCTCGCCGGCGCGGTGATCGTCGGCGAGAACCTGGGCACTGTTCCGCCGGAGATCGACAGCGGTCTGCACGAACACCGGCTGCTCGGCATCTCGGTCATGCTCGAAACCCTGTTCTCGTACGGCTCGGACCATCGGCGCACCGCCCCGGCGAACTCGATGGCGATGAGCAGCACCCACGACACCGTGCCCTTCGCCGGCTTCTGGTGGGGCGCCGACATCGACATCGCGCATCGCCTCGGGCTGGTGGGTGATGAAGAGCGTGGACGGCAGTTCGGGTGGCGTGAACGGATGCGAGAGCGCGTCATCGACCACCTGCGGGGGATCGGCCTACTGCACGACGACGCATCGCCGACCGCGGTGATGCACGCGGTGGCGGAGCTGACCGCGTCCGAGCCGGCTGCGATCAGCATCTACGCGCTCGAAGACCTGTGGGGCGAAGTACTGCCGCAGAACGTGCCAGGAACGTTCCAGGAGGAGCCCAACTGGCGTCGTGTCGCGGCGCACACGATCGAAGAGCTCGAGGCCGATGGCGGCCTCGGTGCACTTGCCGACCGCATCGCCGCGCGGCGGCGCGAGTCGGCCCACGCCTACACCTGACGGCGCAGCACCAGTATCGAACGGGCGGGCACATGCCAGCCATCCGGCGTGGGGTGGGCCCCGTCGGTGGAGAGCGCGAACTGCCAGTCGCCCGGCTCGTGCACACCGAACGTCAGCGGCTCCCACCAGGCATTGACCATCACGTACAGGTCGCCGGCACACCACGCGAGCGACCGTGAATGGTGGGCCTCGTCGACGTCCGGCCCGACGCCGTGGAAGCGGAAACCGGTGGGCGGGTGTTGGCGACGCAACCGTGTGAGCGCGCGCACGAAACCGGTGAGATCGCGCCCACGATCGGCTGCCGCCCAATCCACCCACGTCAACGGACTGTCGACGTTGTACGGGTTGTCGTGCCCGTGCTGCGTGCGCCCGAACTCGTCGCCCATCACCCACATCGGGGTGCCGGCCGAGAGCAGCAGCATGGCGAAGTAGTTCTTCAACTGCTGCACCCGCAACTCTGGCCCACAATCCCACGAGCGGTGCCGATCGCTGGTGACCGCCGCCAGATCGTGCATCGTCAGCCCGTCGTGAGCATCGATGAAGTTCAGCGAAGTGCCCGGCGCACCGTCCCCGAACAGGTCGGGGCTGCCCTGCACCCGTTGGCGAACCGCCGGCACCAGGCCGGGTTCGCCGCGCAGGAACCCACGAACGTCGTCGCGGAAGCGGTCGTTCCACTGCAGCCACTCAGCCGGCCACACCGGCGACCCCACTTGGTACGAGCCCATGTCCCAGGGCTCGGACACCAGCGTCACGCCCCGACGAGCACCCCACTCCGTGATCATCCGCACCAGCTCACCACCGTCACGGGTGAGCAATGAGGCCAGATCGAAACGGAAACCGTCGATGCCGAGGCGCGCGTAACGGTCCAGCGCTTGCAGCACGAGATGACGCACGTACGGGTTCGACGGGTCGATGTCGTTGCCGCAGCCGCTGTCGTCCGTGTAACGGCCGTTGGTGTGATGGCGGTACGCACCGGCGTCGTCGAGTCCGCGCAACGAGTAGGTGGGCAGGGCAGCGTTGCCCTCACCGGTGTGGTTGAAGACGACGTCGAGCCACACGTGCATGCCGCGGGCGTGCACTGCCTCCACGAGGTCGGCCAGTTCCTCGGCCGCCCGGTGCGGCTCGAGCGCGTAGTCGCGATGCACGGCACCCCACACCACCGGCATATAGCCCCAGTAGTTGTCGCGGTTGTCGAACGGGTGGACCGGCATCAGCTCGATCACGTTGGCACCGGTGGAGGCCACGTGGTCGAGGTGCTCGATGCAGCCTCGATACGTGCGACCGAACCCGCGAGTGTGCAGCTCGTAGACGACAGGCGGATGCTCCAGCGCGGGTGCCGTGGGATACGACGGCCAGGGCGCGCGCACGACCGAGCGCGGGCCGTGAGCTGTCCAGGTGAGGTCGCGACAGCTCGGGTCCACCAGCGGCGCACCGCCGTCCACCGTCAGCCAGTACAGCTCGCCCGGCTCGGCAAGCGTCTGTGCCCGCCACAGCCCACCGTCCAGCACGGCCGCGACAGAGCGGTCGCCGACGTGCAGCACCACGGATCGGGCACCGGGAGCGGGAACGGAGATGCGCAACGTCACTGACATGGGGTGCACAGCCTGCCACGACGCGCGCCGACTTGTGTCTAACGTGAGCGGGGTATGGCAGCCACGCCGATCTCCCCCGCCGACGTCGCCCATGCGCTGACGATCCACGGTTACATCCCCGACGAAGGGCTGGCCACGTCGGTGTACCTGGCGATGACGCTTCGGCGTCCATTGCTGCTGGAGGGCGAGGCCGGCGTCGGCAAGACCGAGGTCGCCAAGGTGCTCAGCCGCTGGACCTCCGGCGAGTTGATCCGCCTGCAGTGCTACGAGGGCATCGACGTCTCGCAGGCGGTGTACGACTGGGACTACGGCCGTCAGTTGCTGCACCTGCGCGCCGCGGAGGCCACCGGTGAGTCACGCAGCCTCACCACCGACGCGCTGGAGGCGCAGCTGTACCAGGAGAAGTTCCTGCTACGACGCGCGTTGCTGCAGGCAGTATCACACGACGGCGACACTCCACCGGTGTTGTTGATCGACGAGATCGACCGCGCCGACGACGAGTTCGAGGCGTACCTCCTGGAGGTGCTGTCGGAGTACGCGATCACGGTGCCCGAGCTGGGTCGCTTCGCTGCCACCCGTCCACCGATCGTCGTGCTGACCTCCAACCGCACTCGCGACGTGCACGACGCGCTGAAGCGTCGCTGTCTCTACCACTGGGTGGAGCACCCGGACTTCGAACGCGAGGTGCAGATCGTGCGGCTGCGGGTTCCGCAGGTGCTGGACCGTCTTGCCCGCCAGGTCGCTGCCGCGGTCGAGCAGTTGCGCGGGCTCAATCTCTACAAACCTCCTGGTGTGGCCGAGACGATCGACTGGGCGCAGGCACTGGCCGCTCTGGGCCGCAGCGACCTCGACGAGCACACCGTGGAAGCCACGCTGGGCACCGTGCTGAAGTACCGCGAGGACCAGGAGCGGGCCCGGCAGCACGGCACCGCGGCATTGGTGCACTCCGCGCTCGAGCGGAGCGCTGCCTGGTGACACCGGCCGAGCGGATGGCGGTCGCGTTCGCCCGCATCCTGCGCGGCGCCGGGCTGAAGGTGCCCACGGGCAGCGTGTTGACCTTCGTCGACGCGCTCGGTGCGCTGGGCATCGACGATCGCGAGCGCGTGTACTGGGCCGGACGAGCGACCTTGGTGCGCCACCCGGAGGACATCACCGTCTTCGACGAAGCGTTCGTCGCCTTCTGGACGAGCATGAGCGCCGTACTGACCGCGACCGCGACCGAGACGATGAGCGTGTCGCTCGCCATCGATGCCGATGATCCGGCGGAAGCACCCGCGCCAGGGCTGGCCGAGCCGAGCAGCGAACCCACGATCACCCTGCGCTGGTCCACCGCGGAGGTGCTGCGCCACAAGGACTTCGCCGACTACACCGAGGCTGAACTGCGAGATGTGCAGGACCTCATGCGCCGGCTGCGTTTCGCCGGTCCGCCGCGTCGATCGTTCCGACTGAAGCCCACGGCCGGTGGGCGGCGACCGGACCTGCGCGCCACCATGCGCGCTTCACTGCGCGCCGGCGGTGAACCGATCGACCGACGGTGGCGCGACCCCGGGCAACGCTTGCGCCGCCTGGTGCTGCTGCTGGACATCAGCGGCTCGATGGAGCCGTACGCGCGGGCCATGCTGCGCTTCGTGCATGCGGCCGTCAGCGGGCGCCAGAAGGTAGAGGCGTTCGCCATCGGCACCAGGCTGACGCGGATGACCAAGGAACTGGACACCCGCGACCCCGATACGGCGCTCGCTCGTGCCGGCCAGCGCGTGCACGACTGGAGTGGTGGCACCCGCCTCGGTGAGTGCCTCCGCACGTTCAACGACGAGTGGGGTGTGCGCGGGATGGCGCGGGGCGCGATCGTCGTCATCCTCAGCGACGGCTGGGACCGCGGCGACCCCGAACTGTTGGCCGAGCAGATGCAGCGGCTGCAACGTGTCTGCCACCAACTGGTGTGGGTCAACCCGCTGAAGGTGACGCCTGGCTACGCACCGCTGGCCCGCGGGATGGCTGCGGCCCTACCCTTCGTGGACGACTTCGTGGAGGGCCACAGCCTTGCCGCGATGCAGCAGTTGGCAGGAGTGATCGCAGGATGAGAGAACTGCTCGACGACATCGACCGGTGGCAGGCCGCCGGACAGCGCGTCGCGATCGCGCGCGTCGTCGACATCGAGGGCTCCGGCCCGCGTCTGCCCGGCGCAGCGATGGCGGTCAACGAGCACGGCGAGGTCGCGGGCAGCGTCAGCGGGGGTTGCGTGGAGGGTGCCGTCGTCGGCGAAGCGTTGGCCATCCTGCGCGGCGAAGCCCAACCGCGCGTCGTGTCGTTCGGGTACAGCGACGACGAAGCGTTCGCTGTCGGGCTGACCTGCGGCGGCATCATCCGGCTCTTCATCGAACCGTTGGACTGGTGAACATGTACGCACAGTTGGCGACGCTGCTGCGCGACGAACAACCGGTTGCGCTGGTGACCGTGATCGCCGGATCGACGGTCGGCGCCAAGTTGATGGTGACGCCGGGGGCCGCGCCGCTCGGCACGCTGGGCGACCCGGAGCTGGACCGCATCGCCGGACGCGACGCGCTCGCCGAGCTGGAGGCCGGTCGCAGCGGCGTACGCCACTACGGCCCGCACGGGCAGACCACACCTGAGGACCTCGAGGGTTCACCGATGGTCAGCGTCTTCGTGGAGTCCTGGTCACCAGCTCCGCAGATGTGGATCTTCGGTGCGGTCGACTTCACCGCGGCACTCGCCAAGGTGGCCAAAGTGTTGGGGTACCGGGTGACGGTGTGCGACGCGCGCGAAGTGTTCGCCACGCGGCGCCGCTTCCCGATGGCCGACGAGGTCGTGGTCAGCTGGCCCGGTGGGCTGTTCGAACGACGGGGCGGCACCCTCGGGGCGCGCGACGCGGTGTGCATCCTCACGCACGACCCGAAGTTCGATGTGCCCG
>CAZREK010000026.1:0-14386 GCA_964598965.1 uncultured Bifidobacterium sp.
TCTCCTCCGCAAGTTCCTCGACGATTGCGGGTGCGGCGATGTCCGCGGTGGGATCCATCTGTTGCACGACGCGACCGCGAGGCGGCGTGGCATCGAGTTCGCCGACACCGACCGAGTACGACGCGGCTCGCGGTGGCTCGTCGCCACGGGTCGGCCCGAACTCGGTGACCAGCGACTGCACCAGCGTGGGCGGCACCTCCGGCAACCCACCCAAACGCGCGTGTACCCACTCGCGGCTCATCTCCTCGCCCTGTTCGCCCAACCACGCGCGCGCCTGCTCGTACAGCCGGTCGACGTCGGCCACCGACACGCCGGTCTCGCGAGCCACGCGCTCGGACGACATGCCGTCGATGGTTCGGAACACGACGATCGTGCGCACATGCATTGGCAGATCTGCCAGCACACGCGAGTCGCCCGCGTGTGCCTTGCCATCGGGCGGCACATCGGCGAGGTGCTTGATCCAGCGGCGGCGCACGACGCGGCGCAACGACTTGCCGACAGCGTCGACCTCGATGCCCTGGCGACGAGCTTCCGCCAGCGTCGCGTAGGCCTGATGCACCAGTGAGAGCGCAGCCTGCTCGTCGCGGCCGGTGAGCAGCGTGGCGTACCCGTGTGTTTCGCGCACCGAGCCGCGCACGAGTTCGACCCACGACTGCATGACATCAAGGTAATTCCGCGCTCTGCGCGGATCGGGGACCTCCGCTGATCAGGCGCGACGCCTCACGGCAGCACCACCGTGTGCGGGGTAACGCCCGCGGACTGGGGGTAGTAGACGCGCAAAGTGTTGTCGAAAGACGTGATCACGATGCCGCCGCTGATGTGGCTCCACGTCGACCAATCGGCGCAGCAGCCCTGTGGGAAGCCGACCTCGTAGCTCCACGTCTGGCCTGGGATGTCGTCACCGGTCTTCGTGTCGATCATGCGGTCCTCGCCGTCAGTGTCGGACACGATCGCGAAACCACCGAGGCCGAGCGACAACCAGAACATACCCGGCCGTTCCCACAACACGCGGCCGTCGCGGGACCGATAGCCGCGCATCATCGGCGTTCGGCATCCACTGTCGGTGTTGTAGTCCACTTGGTCTGCGGGACAGCCGACAGCCAGCACGATGCTGCCGACGTCGCGGGCGTTCCATGACTCGCCCCCGAGGTGCACGAAGTTGTCATCGGACCACAGCAGCTTCCCGGCGGCCGAGTAATACGCCAGCGTCTCGCCGGGCTGCACCCAGGTCGGGTACGGCAATGGCGTGAGCTGCCCCGGTAGCTCGGTGACCTCGTCACCGAGGGTTCCATCGGCGAGGTCGATGGTGTGCAACGTCGCCGCCTCCTGGTAGGTCTCCCACTCCAACGTGACGTAGCCCACCGATCCCTGCGCGCCCGACACCTGTGCCGTGCGGTCGAGACAGCGGACCCAGCGGACGCTGCCATCGTCGTCGATCGCGGCAATCACAGTTCCCGCCGGCGCCTGTGACCCATCCGCCTGATAACTCGAACGGTCGGTGGACGCAGCCACCAGCACACCGCCCGCAATGCGAGTCGCGCTCGGCACCGGGTACGAGGGGCCAGCGTTGACCATCGGCAACTCGATGGTGAGGCCGGGCTCGACACCGAGCGGCCCGAAGCCGGCCACCGCCGACTCGTCCACCACTGGTACCGAGGGGGTGTCGCGTACGTAGTCCGTGCACACGCGGGTCCAGGTCCCCGCCGCGACCGTTGACGTCGTCGCTGCCTCGACCGTGGTCGACACCGCCACCGTGGTTGACGCGGCCGACGACCCCGGAGCCACCGACTCGCCACCGTCACCACACGCGGCCAGCAGCACCCCAACGACGACCAACCCACACCACTGCCGCACGCGCATCAGGGCAACACCACCGTGTGCGGGGTGACACCCGCGTCGATCGGGTAGTACACGCGGATCGTCGTTGGATGCTCCAGATCGCCGTCGCTGTGCAACACCACGCCACCGTCCGCGAACGTGATGATCAACCGATCATCGCAACAGCCTGTCGCGAACGTGTTGAACTCCGTCCACTCCTGACCCGGAATCGCCTCACCCGTCCGTGCATCGAGCATCAACCAGACCGCTGCCGAGGAGTCGACCATGTTGATGTCCACCGAGTGAACGAGGATGTAGCCGTTGTCGTGGGGGCCGATGACGTGCAGCGACGGATGTTCCCACAACACACGGCCGTCCGTTGTCTGATACCCACGGGTGAGGCCCACAAGGTTCTCGCCACCACTCGGCAGTGCGATGCCGGAGATGATGGTGACCCCGTCGCGGGAACTCCAGTAGGTGCCCTCGTGCATCGCATCGCCCAGCGTGGGGTCCTCCCACACCACGTTTCCGCTCGCGTCGAGGAACTGGAAGTGCCCGTCCGATGACTCCCACGGGTTGACTCCTGCGCTCAAGTCCGGGACTTCAGGAGTTGGTGGAGCTTGGACGGCCGCGCCGATCGAGCCGTCCACTAGGTCCACCGGCAAGTACTCCTTCGTTCCGCGGTCGCTGGGGTCCGGGTACACAACGATGAGGCCCAGCTCGTCGGTATACGCCTGCACGGACACTGTCGAGTCGAGGCAGCGCACCCAGCGGACGGACCCGTCATGGTCCACCGCGAGCACGATCGACGCCTCTGGCGGGTTGTATCCAGAGCCGACGGTTGCCGCCGTACCGGACACCATCACACCGCCGTCGATGCGAGCCATGCTGGGTACCAGCTGGGACCAGCCATTGGAGATCATGACGTCGGGCAGCTCGATCGTGAGTCCCGGCTCCACCTCCAATGGACCGAACGCGTCCAGCGCCGCCTCGTCGATGACCGGCACCGATGGCGTGCCGCGCACGTACTCGGTGCACGGGCGCGACCACGTCCCCACCGCCACCGTCGACGTCGTCGTGACCTCGACCGTCGTCGACGCCGCAGACGAGGAGGGCGACTCCGACTCGCCACCGTCACCACACGCGGCCAGCAGCAAACCGCTGGCCAACACCACCGGCCACTGCCACCGGCGCATCACGACAGGTCCACCGTGTGTGGGGTGACACCCGCAGCGATGGGGTAGTACACGCTGATGATGGTGCCGTCGAACCCTTGCGACGAGTGCAGCACCAGGCCACCAGCAAGTTGGGTGAGCGTGTAGGTGTCGTCGCAACAACCCCGGTCGAACGTGGTGGGATCGTTCCATCGTTGGCCGTTCACCGCGCGCCCGGTGGTGGCGTCGACCATCACCCAGTAGTTGTCGCCTGCCGCGCCCGACGGCACGGTGGAGCGCATCAAGGCGAACCCGTCCGCCACCAAGCCGGGGAGGTACCAACCATCGATCTGCCACAACTTTCTGCCGGTCGCGGTGTCGTATCCGCGAGTCACGCGAGTACCCAGCCCGTCCGGGTATGCACCGCCGGTGCAGCCGGAGAGAATCGTGACGTCGTCGCCTGCGGACCAGTAGCGCTCCTCGCTGTATTCGCACGGGAAGAGCGTCGTGTCCTCCCACAGGACGGCGTTGCCCGACGCCATCAGGCGGTAGTGATTGTCCGGGCTGTCGGTCGTCACCCACCGAGCAGCTCGCGGCGTGGCCGGCGGTGCGACGTTGTCGCCGAACGAACCGTCGACGACGGACATCGGCAGGTCGACGGCGCGAGAAGTGTCGTCGCCCTGCCACATGTGCAGCAACACGGCATCGGCGGTGTAGGCACTGACCGTGGCGGGGTGGCTGAGGCAGCGCATCCAACGAACCGAACCATCATGGTCGACGGCGACCACCACCGAACCTTCGGCCGCCGCGTCGCCATCGCTGTTGCGCACAACCTTCGACCCGGCGACCACGATGCCACCGGCGATGCGCACCATCGTCGGTTCCGGGTCGATGATGCCGATGCTCCCAGTGAGACGTGGCAACGTGATCGTCAGTCCGGGCTGAGGAGAGATCGGCCCGAACGCGTTCAGCGATGACTCGGAGACGACGGTCGCCACCGCGCCGCCGCGGTTGTCATCGGCGCAGCGCGACCTCCAAGAGAGCGCTGTCGCGGGCTGCGCGTCGAGGTCGACCTGCGACACATCGGTGATCGGCTCCTGGGTCGTGCCCGGCGCCGCGGTGGTCGCTGGTTGTGAGGTGGTCGCCTGCGTCGAGGTCGCAGCTGTCGAAGCTGTCGAACCAGTCGAACCTGTCGACGACGAGGACGGCGACGCCTGACCGTCTCCTCCGCACGCCGTCAACAACAACAGCCCAGTCACGAAGACCGTCCAGCTCGACCTTTGCATGTCCGCCCCTTTCCGCTGGACGAACCGTATAGCGTCGATCGCCGTGCTGGGGCGCGGACTCGACGATTCATTCTCCGACGAGGTGCGCCACCACATCACGGCCCTCACCGCTGCCCGCACCACGGCCAACGCCTGCTTCCGCTTCGCTCCCCCCTTCCTGGCGGCGATCGCGCACGGCAATGGCACCGACCTCGCCGGCATCGGCGTCGCCGTCGCCGTCGCCGTCAGTGAGTTGTCCGGTCTGTTGTCACCGTTCAACGGCGAGATCGTCGAGCGGCTGCACCGGCGCACGGCGATGGCGTTGGGTCTCAGCGGCGTCGGCGTGGGCACTGCGCTCGCGGCGTCCAGCGTTCACCCGGTGATGTTCGCGATCGCGCTGGTTCTCGTCGCGCAGAGCAAGGTGATGTTCGACCTCGGTCTGGGCGCCTGGGTGTCCGATCGTGTGCCGTTCGCACAGCGCGGCCGCATCATCGGCCTCACCGAGACTTCGTGGGCACTGGGTCTGCTCGTGGGTGTCAGCCTGATGGGCCTGGTGACGGCAGCGACGAACTGGCGCGCCGGGTACGCATTGGGCGGGATCGCGGTCGTCGCGCTAGCGGGCTACGTGGCTCGCTCGCTACCCGCCGATGCGGGTGCACACACCGCTGCCGATCGACCGGGGCGCCAGAAGATCAAGGTCGCTTCCGTCGCACCTCTCATGCTGGCGATGTTCTCGTTGATGGCCGCCAGCCAGGCGCTGTTCGTCACCTTCGGCAGCTACTTGGACGACACCTTCGGCTTCACCCCAGCGACGCTCAGCGCGATGGCCTTCGGCCTGGGCTTCGGCGAGTTGTTCTCGTCGCTGTTGTCCTCGCGGCGCAGCGATGCGTGGGGCAAGGAACGCAGCGCATCTGTAGGCGCGTTCATGATGGTGCCCACCGCCGCAGCACTCGCCGTGTGGCACTCGCACTTGTGGGCGGCACTGCCGTTCCTGGTGATCGCGATCGCGGCGTTCGAGTTCGCGATCGTCAGCGCGATCCCGCTCGGTACGGCCGTCATCCAGGGTTCCCCCGCGCGCGGCATGGCGTTGATGCTGGGCTCGGGCACGTTCGGTCGCGCGGTGATGAGCATTACCGCGACGCGGCTGTACGCGTCGCACGGCATGGCGTGGCCGGCAACCCTGTGCGCCGCGTTCGCGTTGTTGAGCGCGCTCGCATTCGCTGGGTTGCGCCGACGTCGGCCGCACGCCACCTGACGCGCGACGGCACATTCGCCGAGGCGGACGCGAAACTGTCGGATGCCCGTCACCCTGTTCGCCCACCAGGTTCCGGCCATGGGCCTCAAGTTCTCCCGCCCGAAGTGGTTCGACGGGACGGCCCTGTGCATCGGGTCGATGGTGCCCGACCTGGCCTACTCGGTCAGCGGCTATCTCCACGTCGACACGCACGAGTGGGACGGCCTGTGGCGGCTCGATCTGCCGCTGGCGATCGTCATCACCTTGATCGTCCGCTGGTCGACGGCGAACGTCGCCGCGGCTCACTTGCCTGACCTCGGTGGCTTCCGCCTGTGGTCATGGCGAGTCATTCATCGACGTCCGCCGGCGTGGTGGATCACCCTCTCCTCGTGCGGGCTCGGGCTGTTCACCCACGTGTTCCTCGACTCGTTCACGCACCCCGGCCGCCCCATGGTGCGCTGGCTTGGATACGACGACGTCGTGGTGCACCTCTGGGGCCACGCCGAACCCCTTGCCGGCGTGTTCCAAGTGTTCGGCCATACCGTCGGATCACTCGTCGGCGCATGGATGCTGTTCGCCATCGGCAATCGTCTGATGCTCGAACGTTGGTACGGCGCCGACGCAGTCACGGCGGTGCGCCGCTTCTCACTCTCGTCTCGCGGTCGAGTCATCTTCTGGTCGATGGTCGTCGCCGGTGGAGTGATCGGGTTCGTGTGGGGGCTGGAGGAGACCACGATGGTCGGCAGCATCGAGCGGCCGCTGTTCACGGGGATGATCGGGGCGATGCTTGCCTCGCTGCTTCCTGTGTGCAGGCCGCGACCCGCGACAGCTCAGCCGCGGTAACCGTTGGTGATCGGCAGGCGGCGGTCCTTGCCGAACGCCTTCACGCTGACGCGCACGCCTGGCGGACACTGGCGACGCTTGTACTCGTTGATGTCCACCAAGCGGGTGACGCGACGCACGATGGCTTCGTCGTGGCCCAGTTCCACGATCTCCGCTGCAGTGCGATCCTCTTCGACATAGAGACGCAGGATCGGGTCCAGCACGTCGTACGGCGGCAGGCTCTGGTCGTCGCGCTGGTCGGGGCGCAACTCGGCCGACGGCGGCTTGGTGATGACGCTCTCGTTGATCGTCTCGCGTCCGTCACGACGGTTGATGTAGCGGCACAGGTCGTACACCCGCGTCTTCAGCACGTCCTTGATGACCGCATAGCCGCCGACGCTGTCGCCGTAGATGGTGAAGTAGCCGACCGCCATCTCGCTCTTGTTCCCGGTGGTGAGCACCATCCAGCCGAACTTGTTGGACAACGCCATCAGCGTGGTGCCGCGAATGCGGCTCTGCAGGTTCTCCTCGGTGAGGTCGGCGGGTTTGCCGGCGAACGACTCGGCAGTCATATCGAGGTAGGCGGTGAAGGCCGGCTCGATGGCGACCGTGCGGTAGTCGATGCCCAGCTTGGCCGCGAGGTCCGCGGCGTCGGACTTGGAGTGGTCGCTGCTGTAGCGCGACGGCATGGACACGCCGTGAACGTGGTCGGCGCCGAGCGCGTCGACTGCAACGCAGGCGACGAGCGTGGAGTCGATGCCACCCGACAAACCGATGACGACGTCGGTGAACCCGTTCTTGCGCACGTAGTCACGCGTGCCCAACACGAGCGCGTCGTACAGCTCGGCGTCGTCGTCGGGCAGGTCGGCGATGCGCGCGGGCAGTCCAGCGGTGTGCGCCACTGGCGTGTCGCTGACCATCACCAGCTTCATCGGCGTCTCGGTGCGACGGCCCCGCGGATCGAGCAGTCGTTTGCGGTACACCGGCTCGATCGTGAGGTCGGTGATCAGCAGCTCCTCGGTGAACATCGCCGCACGCGCCACCAGTTCGCCGTCGGCGTCGAACACCAAGCTGCCGCCGTCGAACACCAACTCGTCCTGACCGCACACCTGGTTGACGTAGGCGAGCGCGCAACTGGCATCGGCGGCTCGAGTGGCCAACATGCGTTCGCGCACATGGGCCTTGCCCGCATGGAACGGCGAGCCATTGATGTTGATGTTCAGCTCCGCACCGCCGGCGGCCTGCTCGGCCAATGGTCCGGTGGGGCTCCACACGTCCTCGCAGATGCTGATGCCCACCTTCACCCCAGCGATGACGTACAGCTCGTACGGGTCGCTGTCGTCGCCGGGGGTGAAGTAGCGCGCCTCGTCGAACACGGCATAGTTCGGCAGCAGTCGCTTGCGGTACGTGCCGACCACTTCGCCGTTCACGCACACCGCTGCGGCGTTGTAGAGGTCGCGGTCGGCGGCGACATAGCCGACCACCGCGGCGCAGCGCCGCGTGCGCGCCGCAACAGCCGATAGCGCGGCCAAGTTGTCGGCGACGAAACCGGGCTTCAGCACCAGGTCTTCCGGCGGATAGCCGGTGATCGCCAACTCCGGGAAGGCGACGATGTCGCACCCCGCGGCCTCGGCCGCGTCGTATGCCGCGTTGATCTTGGCGACGTTGCCGTCGAGGTCGCCGACCTTCGGATCGATCTGAGCGAGAGCGAGACGCAGCCGGGTCACGTCGCCAGGCTAGCCAGGCCGCAGGCGAGCAGATTGGGGTCGGGGGACCACGGACGGTGGTGTACTTATGACTTTGGCCCCTAAAGGGTAGAGAAAACCCCACCGATGATGCCTGTAGACGGCCATGTTCGGCTGCCTTGACGACGTCATGGAGGGGCGATGGAAACCGAGGGGGGCTCTCGCGACATCGTCCGCTGTTTTGGTGCAGTCCGCACGATCGACCGGGCGGAAGAACAACGTCAGCAGTGGCGCTCGGAACACCTCGCCATCCCTGGTACGGGTCACATCCATTTCGTCGCGCTGCCATCGGAGGATCCGCTCAGCGACCAGCTGGCGCGCCGCGTCGCGCAGGACCCGTCCGATGCTCGCCTGCACGTTGCTCGCGTCAACCACCACGTCATCGCCGAAGACGCCGAGCAGACCTATGCCGCGCTGGTCGATGTGTTCTTCGCGTTCGGCGAGTCCGGCCGTGGCCTGCGCGAGCGGCTGCTGAACGGCGCTCGACGAGTCATCGGTCCGCACCGCGCCGCTCTGCTCGACCCCTTCGTCGCCACCGGGATGCTCCCCAGCACCAGCCTGCCGTTGTGCCCCGGCTCCATGCTCAGCAACGGCGTCACCGGCGAGACCGACATTGTCCGACTGTCCTCGGGAGCCCTCTGATGACCGACTTCGACCCCACCGCCGTCAACACCGGCATGTACGAACTGGTGGGCAACGGCTTCTACCTGCAGCCCACGCCCGCAGGCGCCTACTACGCGGTCGCCCATCCCGACATGAACCCCGAGCGCTACCTGCTGCTGAACCTGATGAGCAGCCCCGCCTCGCGTCGCGGCACCTTGCAGGACCTGCTCGCCTGGACGGCGCAGACCTCCGAGCAGGAAGCGCTGGCCGTGGCCTACCGCGCGCAGGAACGCGGCTGGCTGGAAGGCTTCCGTCAGCCGCAGGGCCCGCCCCCCGGGGCCCTCGAACCGATCGTCAACCGCTGCCTCGCCGCGCTGTCCAGCACCGGGTTCGGTCTGCTGTCCGACGCGCAGGGGTTCTGCATCGGCAGCCAAGGCTTCGATGCCGACGCGAGCGAATTCCTCGCGGCCGTCAGTGCCGACATCGCTTCCATGCACCAGCGCCACGCGCGCTACCTGGCCGACGCTTCCGGCACCGCCACGGGTGCCTGGGCGCTGGTCGACATGGCCGGCAACAGCCGTGTCGGCTTCTGGCCGTTGTTCGTCGGCGAGCAGCGCTTCGTCTTGGCCCTCGGTGGGTTGCCCATTCTGAACCACCCGGCATTGGTGGAGATCGTGTGGGCGCTTACCATTCGGTACAGCGGCGGAGTCACCGCACCTCAGCGAAAGGACGTGTCATGAGAGAAGATGCGCTGAGGAACATCCTCGGACAGCTCAACGCGACGTCGGCCGACATCCAGGCCTCGGCGGTGATCTCGACGGACGGTCTGATGATGGCCGCGCTGCTGCCCCAGGGTCTCGACCAGGACCGCGTCGGCGCGATGAGCGCTGCGTTGCTGTCCTTGGGCACGCGCGTCGCTCGCGAGCTGGAGCGCGGCATTCCCGAGCAGGTGCTGGTGAAGGGCGACAACGGCTACGTCCTCATGCTGCAGGCCGGCGACGACGCCGTGCTCACCGTGCTGGCATCCAACCAGGCCAAGCTGGGCCTCATCTTCCTCGATGCGCGGCGCGCTGCGCAGAGCATGGCGCAAGTGCTGTGAGTACGCATCCGCCCGTCGACATTGCGGCGATGGTGGACGGAATCATCGCCTCGCTGGTGCCACAAGCATTGCCGCACCCCGAAGACCTGGAGACGCTGGAGCGCAACCGCGACTGGCTGCTGTCGCTGGAGGACGAGATCGTCGTCGTCTTCTACGACACGCTCTACGCCTACCCCACCACGGAGGCCGTGTTCGTGCCGGGCGAGCGTCCGGCGCGCGAGGCAACGCTGCGCGAGTGGTGGCGGCGCACCGTCGGCGCACCCATCGACCTCGGCTACTACCGCTGGATGAGCCTTGTCGGTGTCGTCCACATTCGCCGCAAGGTCACCAACCCGATGATGTTGTCCATGCTGCAGGTGGTGGGCGACCATGTCGTCACCCGCGCCGGTGCCGCGCTGGGCGCCGCCGAGGCATGGGCGCTGCAGCAGGCCTTCTCGCGTCTCGCCACCGCAGTCGGCGCCATCATCTCCGAGGCGTACACGATGGGGTACGTGGGCGCGCTGCAAGACCTTGCCGGCCTCGACCCGAAGCTCACCGACCGCATGCTGCAGCTGGAGCTGAAGCGGCTGGAGGAGAACGGGCGCGCTCAGCTGAGCTGAGGTGGCGTCAGCCCGAGTCAGCCCGCGGCCGAGCAACCTGCGTCGCCCGGCAGTTCGACGACGACGGCCACTTGGTAGACGACGTCGCCCTCCTGGAACAGCGTCGCCTGGTTGGCGGCCGAGAACAGGTCGCCGATGGCGTCGGCGGCGACCACCGCGCACTCCGCGCTCTTGCTGAGCACCACCCCGGTGGAAGTCGGCCACTCGACGATCGTCGGCTGCGGGTCGCTCCATTGCGTGGGGTCGGTGGGCGTCGCGCGGAAGCGGTACGCAGCTGGGGCGAAGTCGGTGGTGGAGCCGACGTTCTCTGCGCCCACCAGCGTGGCCAGGTCGGCGGTGGCGTTGACGAACTTCGCCAGACGCTCGCGCTCGGGTGTGGTGGGGTCGTCGATGCCCAGCGCGTAGGCGCGGTGCGTGTACGTCTTGCCGGCGACCGTGACCGTCACCACCGTGTCCGGCGCGTCGGCGATCCCGATGCCGTCGGGCAGTGAGTAGTCGGCGACGAACCCGATCAGTCGGGCATCGTCGGCTGCGGCCGCCAAACGCTGCAAGCCCTCGGTCGTGAGCGTGCCGACCATCACCGGCATCACCAGCGGGCCGGGGTAGATCTCGGGGATCACGCCCGGCGTGAACACGCGGCCGTCGCCGGTGACCAGCAATTGCGGCACGCGACTGAACACCATGTCCGGCGTGGTGAAGCCACCGTCGCTGGCGATGCGCAGGATGACGTCGTCGGGCCCGGTGGCCAGGTCGTAGGAAGCCTGCGCACCGGGGTCGTCCGGCTGCAGCTTGCCGCAGGCGGCAACGACGGCGGCGAGGGTGGGGGCACCGACGAGGGAGATGAGGAACGAGCGGCGGTTCATGCTCTCTTGGACGTGCGCCGAGCCGGCGTGGTTCCCGAGCGGTCGGCCACCACATCGATCCGCTGCTCCACGACGGCGTCGAACAGCGCACTGGGGGTGTCCACCACGTTGTGCAGATGGCCGAAGAGCTCCAGCGAGACTGCGCCCATCAGGTTCGCCCAGGCCACCATCCCGTTGGCCAGCAGCGGACCGTCGATCTCCAAGCCGAAGTGTTCCTGCAGCCGCGCCAGGTCGGCGGCGAGCTCGGCAGGGACAGGGCCGGTGCCGCGCACACCCGCTCGGTCCGCCTCGGCAAGCAACTCGAGGAACACGGCCGTGTAGCGGCTGGCGGGGCCGATGGTGTCCACCGGTGCTGCGTAACCCGGCACCGGCGTGCCGAACAACAAGGCCCACTGCTCAGGATTGTCGAAAGCCCAACCTCGAAGCGCGTGCGCCATCGCCCGCCAGCGTGCTGGGAGGTCCGCGCGGTCGGCCACCGAATCGTCGCCCGCCCGCACTGCGTCGCCCAGGCTGTCGTACGACTCGACGATCAGCTGGGTCAGCAGTTCGTCGCGGCCGGCGAAGTAGCGGTAGATCGCCGAGCTGACCATGCCCATTTCGCGGGCGATGGCGCGCAGCGACAGGGCGCCCGCGCCCTCGGCGGCCAGCTGCTGACGAGCCAAGCGCAGGATCTCTGCCGTCGTTTCCTTGCGTGCCCGTTCGCGGATGCCGGCCATGCGCTCAGTGTAGCGAACGTCACTCACAAACGAGAGCGGCGCTCTTGCTTTTCGAGTTGATCGACGGCAATATGAGAGCACTGCTCTCGTATTGAGAGCCCATTCGAGGAGATCGTGCAATGCAGCAACACCATGTCGTCGTCGGTTCCGGTCCCGTGGGCAGCGGGGTGGCCCTCGCGCTCGCCGAGCGCGGCGACCGCGTCACCGTCGTCACTCGCAGCGGCACCGGGCCACAGCACTCGGCGATCACGCTCGTGGCCGCCGATGCCTCCAGCCCCGACTCGCTGACCAACGCGGCCTCGGGCGCGGCAAGCATCTTCAACTGCGTCAACCCGCCGTACCACCGCTGGCCGCAGGACTGGCCGCCGATCCACCGCGCGTTGATGACCGCCGCGGCCCGAACCGGTGCCGTGCTGGTGATGATGGACAACCTGTATGCGTTCGGGCCCGGCACAACGATGCCGATGGCGGAGGCCAGCACGCCGAACGCCACTGGGCCGAAGGGCTCGACTCGGCGCACGATGGCGGAAGAGCTGTTGACGGCGCACGCGGCCGGCACGTTGCGCGCCACCCTCGCCCGCGCCAGCGACTTCTACGGGCCGCAGGTGAAGGGCGCCGCGCTGGGCGAGCGGGTGGTGCCGCGAGTCATCGACGGTCGCAGCGTGAGCTTGCTCGGTTCGCTCGACGTCGCCCACTCGTGGTCCTACATGCCCGACGTCGTGCGCACGCTGGTCACGCTCGCCACCGACGAGCGCGCGTGGGGCAGCGCGTGGCACGTGCCGAACGCGCCCGCGATCAGTCAGCGCGAAGCCGTGCAGGTGCTCGCCGCAGCCGCGGGCACCGACGTGAAGGTGAAGGCGGTGCCCAAGGCGGTCGTGCAAGCGATGGGCCTGTTCGTGCCGATGATGCGCGGTCTCACCGAGACGTGGTACCAGTTCGACAGCCCTTGGGTGACCGACAGCCAGTTGACGGAGCGCACCTTCGGTCTCGCCGCCACGCCCTTCGCCGACGGCGCAGCAGCGACGGTCGAGTGGTGGAAGCGGAACCGGTCATGAGCGGCGACGCGCAACGGTTGCTGCGTCGCAACGCAACGGCGATCCATGCGGCGTTCGCCGCGCTGTGGTTCGTGCGCGGAGCACTGACGACGCACGGCGCGGCCGCAGTCGCACTGGCCTCGGCCGCAGCGGCGCCCGTCGCGATCGCTTGCGTGACGTGGAAAGCGACCGGGCCCATTGCGGCGCGGACAGTGATGCGCAGCGACGAGGGGCGAGCGTTGTTCCGGCCGGTCACGTGGATGACAACCGCGCAGCTTGTTCTCAGTGTGCTGTTGCCGTGGTGGGCTGCCGCAAGCGGCCGCGAGGACTGGGTGCTGGCATCCATCGCGCTCACGATCGGACTGCTCCTGATCGGCCTGGCCCGCCCGTTGGCCGTGCCGACCGTGGCGGTGGTGGGCGCCGCAATCGTTGTCGTCGCGGTCACGCTGCCGCTGCCATTGGCGGCGGACGAGCTGGCCGCGACCATGTCCAGCGCATTGGGTGTGCTGCTGACGTCGTCAGTAGTGTCGCTGATGGCGACCTCATTTCGCCGCGACCGGATCGGCGTTGCTCCGGGCTGACTTCACACAGCGTTCACATTCGGGCAACGGGTCGGAAACGCCGATTTCGCAGCATGTGAGCGCCCCTCCCAAAACCAGCAAAGGAATCCCGTGGCGTACCAAGCTGAATACATCTGGATCGACGGCACCGAGCCGACGCCGTTGCTCCGCTCCAAGACCAAGATCGTCGACGACGGCAAGACCCCGCCGATCTGGGGCTTCGACGGCTCGTCCACCAACCAGGCCACCGGCGAGAGCAGCGACTGCAAGCTGACCCCCGTGTTCGTGTGCCCGGACCCCATCCGCGGTGGTGACAACGTGCTCGTGCTGTGTGAGGTCTACCTCGCGCAGAGCGACAAGCCGCACCCCACCAACACCCGCGCGCTGGCCGCCAAGGCCGCGAAGAAGTACGCCAAGCACGAGATGATCTTCGGCATCGAGCAGGAGTACACCTTCCTCAAGCTGAACGGCGAGCCGCTCGGCTTCCCGAACGGTGGCTTCCCCGGGCCGCAGGGTCCGTACTACTGCGGCGTCGGCGCCGGCCGCGTCGTCGCTCGCGAGATCATCGAAAAGCACACTCAGGCCTGCCTCTACGCCGGCCTGCTGATCGAGGGCACCAACGCCGAGGTCATGCCCGGCCAGTGGGAGTTCCAGATCGGTGCCGCCGACTCGCTGACCGTCAGCGACCACATGTACGTCGCTCGCTGGCTGCTGCACCGCATTGCCGAGGACTACGACGTGGTGGTCAGCCTGGCCGCCAAGCCGCAGAAGGGTGACTGGAACGGCGCCGGTGCGCACACCAACTTCAGCACCAAGGCGATGCGCGAGGACAAGGACATGAAGGCGATCAACGCCGCCTGCAACGCCCTGTCCA
>CAZREK010000027.1:0-14385 GCA_964598965.1 uncultured Bifidobacterium sp.
GATGCTGTGGGTGCGCGAGCTGACCGGTCGCCAACCGTGGATGGCCAACCCTGCTGCCGTCGACCGCACCACCGGGGTGCTGGAGCTGGCGCATTGCACCGTGGCGTTGTCGATGGTGGAGGGGTTCCGCCTCGACACTCACTTCGAGAGCAACCTCGGCGTCGGCATCACCGGCGAACTCCCACCTGGGCCCGTCACCGTCGTGCGGCTCGGTGGCCAGGAGCTGGACCAGCTGTGGTGCGAGGACGGCACCGCACTCCTCACCAACCCGCGTCCGGAACGCTGTCGCACCCAACTCGACGTCAGAGTGTGGCCCGAGGCGGCAGCACATCTGCTGGACCACCCCTTGGGGAACCACCTCGTGGTGGTGTACGGCCACCACGCCGCTCATCTGCGGGCATGGTGGCAGGAGATGATCGCCTGACGGCGCACGACCCCCTCCTACAGGGACCAAAGGAAGTGGCGCCCGCACGCAATGCGGCGCATCGTGTTCCTGATGAGGCAGCACGCCGCACCCGTGGGCCATTGGCCGACACAGTGGTGGACCCGCCTGGACGACGGGCGGGTGCGGTGCGACGTCTGCCCGCGGGCGTGCGCGCTGCACGAGGGTCAGCACGGGCTGTGCTTCGTCCGTGCCCGACACGGCGACGCGATCGTGTCGACCACCTACGGCCGGTCCAGCGGCTTCTGCGTCGACCCGATCGAGAAGAAGCCGTTGCACCACTTCCTGCCGGGCAGCCCGGTGCTGTCGTTCGGCACCGCGGGGTGCAATCTCGCCTGCCGTTACTGCCAGAACTGGGACATCTCCAAGAGCCGGGAGACCGATGTACTGGCCGACGCGGCGACGCCCCAGCAGATCGCTCGCGCTGGGGTCGATGCCGGTTGCGCTTCCGTCGCGTTCACCTACAACGATCCTGTGGTCTTCGTGGAGTACGCAGCTGACGCCGCCGATGCGTGTCATGAGGTTGGTTTGCGTACAGTCGCCGTCAGCGCTGGTTATGTGCAACCCGGGGCGCGCCAGCAGCTGTTCTCGCGGATCGATGCGGCGAACATCGACCTGAAGGCGTTCGACGACGACTTCTACCACCGGGTCTGCGGCGGCCACCTGGCGCCGGTGCTCGACACACTGGAGTGGCTGGCGGCCCGCGGGGTGTGGCTGGAGATCACCACGTTGGTGGTGCCTGGCCTGAACGACGCGGACGCCGAGCTGCGGGCCATGAGCCGCTGGATCATCGACCATCTCGGCCCGCAGGTGCCGTTGCACTTCAGCGCCTTCCACCCCGACTTCCGCATGCTGGATGTACCGCCCACACCCCCACAGACCCTCGCTCGCGCGCGACAGCTGGCGATGGACGAGGGACTGCGTTACGTGTACACCGGCAACGTTCACGATCGCGACGGCGGAACCACTCTCTGCCCGAACTGCCACACGGCGGTCGTCGTCCGCGACTGGTATCGCATCGAGCGCTACGACCTCACCGATGACGGTCGGTGCGTGCAGTGCGACAGCGCGGTCGACGGTGTGTTCGCCGGCCCCGTCGGCGAGTGGGGCCGCCGTCGGCATCCACTTCATCTGGTCGGGACACCGGCCACCACCGCAGGAGGTCCGCCATGATCCGCATTCGACCGCCCGCCGTGGCCGGCACCTTCTACCCCGGCGATGCCGATCTGCTCGCCGACTCGGTCGATCGTCTGCTTGCTGCTGCACCGCACGAGCGCGACGAGGTACCCCCGATCGCTCTCATCGCGCCACATGCCGGCTACGTGTACTCGGGTCCCGTTGCCGCGAGTGCCTACGTGCGTCTCTTGCCGTGGCGACGCTCCATCACCCGCGTGGTCGTGATCGGCCCGGCTCACCGCACACGCGTGCACGGTCTGGCGTTGTCCTCGGCCGACGCGTTCGAGACACCGCTCGGCACGGTTCCCACCGACCTCGTGGCCAACGGCCTGCTGCGCCGCTGCAGCGGTGTGACGGTCGACGACCAGGCACATGCCGCCGAGCACTCCATCGAGGTGCACCTGCCGTTCCTGCAGCGTGTGCTCGGTGACGGTTGGTCGCTGGTGCCGATCGTCGCCGGGACAGCCGATGCGGCGATGGTGGCTGATGCGCTGGACACCGTGTGGGGTGCGGACGGCACGCTGGTCGTCATCTCCACCGACCTCAGCCACTATCACGACGCTCGCACCGCTCACCGGCTGGACATGTTGACCGCCGCCGAGATCGTCGGCACTCGCGGCGAACACCTCGACGGCGAGCACGCCTGCGGCGTGGTGCCCGTGCGTGGGGCACTGGAACTGGTGCGCCGTCACGGCGAGCGGGTCAGCCTGCTCGACCTGCGCAACTCGGGCGACACTGCCGGGCCGGCGTCCCGCGTCGTCGGTTACGGCAGCTTCCTCGTCGCCGCCTCCTGAGCAGCGATCGCGATGCAGTCGCTGAACGACGCCGAACTGCGGCAACTGGCCGAGATCGCAGCGCGGTCGGTCCATTTGGCCGTCACCGAAGGTTTGTCGCTGGTTCCTCGCCTCGACGACTCGCCGCGGGCCTTCCGCGAACCTGCCGCAGTGTTCGTCACCCTGCGCCGCGCTGGCCAACTCCGCGGCTGCATCGGCACGCTCGAAGCGAACGAGCCCCTGGTGCTTGCCGTCGCCGATCGAGCGCGAGCCGCCGCGCAGCACGACCCGCGTTTCGACCCCGTTGCTGCGCTCGAACTGGACGATCTCATGGTGTCGGTCTCGGTGCTGACCGCTCCCGTCCCGATCGAGGTCTCCGGCTACGACGACCTCGCAGCTCGCCTGCGACCCGGTGTCGATGGAGTGGTGGTGGAGGCCGGCCGCCACCGGGCCACCTTCCTTCCGGCCGTGTGGGACGACCTGCCGGACCCTCGCGACTTCCTCGCGGCGCTGTGGCGCAAAGCAGGACTGCCGCCGCGTGCGTGGCCGCCCGGCACGCGGATCTCGTGTTACGCCGCGCAGCACTCGCCGGAGGTCCCGGCCTGACAGACTCCGGTCGATGAGCCGGTTCGACGACGCCTACTACCGCCGCTTCTACGGGGAGCAGGGGGCACACGATGCCGAACGGATCGCCCACTTGGCGACGGCAGTGCACGAGATGGCCACGTGGTGGGGTGTCGAGATCGAGTCGGTGCTCGACGTCGGCGCAGGTATGGGCATGTGGCGCGACTGGTACCGCGAACAGCACCCGCACGTCGCAGTGCGCTCCGTCGACATCAGCGAGCACGCGTGTCGCACCTGGGGCCACGAGCAGCGCGACATCGTCACCTGGCGGCCCGAGCGCCAGTACGACCTGGTGATCTGCCACAGCGTGCTGCAATACCTGGGCGACGTCGAGGCAGCCCTGGCCATCGACCACCTCGCCGCAGCCACCGGCTGGGTGATGTACCTGGAAGCACCGACGGCGCGCGATCTGGCGGAGCTGGTCGACCCCGAACGCACCGATATGGAAGTGCATGGGCGCACCGGCGAGTGGTATCTCCAGCAACTGTTCCCCGCCTTCCAGCAGGTGGGCGCGGGGCTATGGGTCAAGCGCGGCACGGTGCCGATGTACGAGCTGGAAGCAATGGGCTGAGAAATCAGCCCCTGTTCAACGGAGTGCAGCAGGCCTAGGCTCACTATCGATGGTTGAAGCGACACCATCCGTGGTTTCCGCGGCTCGGCGGACGGGAACGCAGACAGGCGGCAGCGCCGCGCCCTGGACCGGCCTCAGCCTCTCCAGCCTGATCGATCCCGCAGTCCGCTATGCGCCGATCCACGACGACGGCGGGACGATCGTGGACTTCCGTTACGTCGAGTTGAACGATGCAGCGGTCGAGTACAACCACCGGTCGCGGGAGGACACGATCGGCCGCACATTGCTGGAGATCTTCCCCGGACACGTCGCCACTGGTTGGTTGCAGCGCTACGCCGAGGTCACCGAGACCGGCGTGCCGCTGGAACTGAACGACGTCAGCTACGAGATGGACGGGCGCCCCGGGGACGTCCGCCACTTCGAGATCCGCGCCTTCCCGACCGAGGGTGGCTTCGTGCTGACGTGGCGCGACGTCACCACACGAATCTCCACGCAACAACTGCTCGCCGTCTCCGAAGAACGCTTCCGCCTGCTGGCCGACAACGCCTCCGACGTCGTGTTCGACCTGGACGTCAACGGCCTGATCGAATGGGCTTCGCCATCGGCGGAAACGATCCTCGGAGTCAAGAGCCCTGATCTCAACGGACGGGAGTTCGTGTCGTTCATCGCCGGCCAGGGGGTGGGTACGTTCGCCGACATCCTCGAACAAGCGGCCACGGAAAGCGGCTGCGAGTGCCTCGCCCGCCTCCACGGCGGCGAGCTGCGCTGGATGCACATCCGCGTCCGTCGCCGCCCGTTGTGGCCCGGCCGGCCCATCGGGTTCGTCGCTCGCCTCACCGACCATCACCGCGACGTGCTGAACCGCCGCGCGCGCGACACGTTGTCCGCAGCCAACGCGGCACTGGTGCGGGCCACCAGCGAGGCTGGCCTGCTGCGCGACATGTGCGACGTTCCGGTGTTCGCCGGTGGCTACCCACTTGCCGTGTACGGCAAGGGCAACGGTGACGGCAAGCCGGAGTACACGCTAGCCGGGTCCGCTGCTCCCGACGTCATCGCGTACCTGCAGTCGGTCGGTGCCGCATCTGCCGATGATCGTGCGCCGACCATGGTGGCGTTGCGCACCCGCCAGATGTACATCCAGCCCGACACGCAACGCACGCTGCTGGGCGACGAGACGCGCAGCGAACTGGTGAGCCGCAACGGGTTGCGGTCGGCGATCAGCGTGCCGGTGTTCTGCGACGCCGACCTGCACGGCGCACTGACCGTGTTCGCCGGCGAACCCGACGCGTTCGACGCAGATGCACAGTCGGTGCTGCAGGACCTGGCCACCCAGCTCGGCATCGGCCTGTCCCGCTTGCGCACCGAGGCGCAGCTCGCCGAGACGTTGGCAGACAATTCGTTGCTGCTGACAGCCGTCCACCAAGCAGCTGAGTCGATCGTCGTCACCGACCCCACCCCGGCGATCGTCTACGCCAATCCGGCGACAACACGCACCACCGGGTATTCGCTCGACGAGATCATCGGGCGCAACCCGAACGTCTTCAAGAGTGGCTTCCACGACCAGCTGTTCTACGAGGCGATGTGGTCCACGTTGCTGCGCGGCCAGCCATTCCATGGGCAGATGGTGAACCGCCGCAAGTCGGGCGAGGTCTACGAGGAGGACGCCACCATCACGCCGGTGCGCAACGATGCCGGCGAGGTGGTGGCCTATGTCGGTGTCAAGCACGACCTCACCCGCGAGCGGGCAGTCGAGGCCGCGCTCACACGAGTTCACGCCGACCGCTCGATCGCCGTCGAGATCATGCGCGACATCCGACCTTTGGAGACTCTGGAGGCCACTGCCGACGCGCTCGCCCTTGCGATCCGGCGCTTGCCCGACATCGACGGCGCCCTCGTGCTGATGCTCAGCCCGGACGGCGAGTTCGTGCCGGTCGGTGGCACCGACTCAGAAGTCCCTGAGATCCAGTTCTCGGTGGGCGAGGCGCTGCCGGTCGTCGCATCGCAGGGTCTGGTCGATGCCACCGCTCGTGGGCCGTGGTGGGTCGATCTCGCCGACCAGAACGGCGTGGCCGGCCTGTTCCCGGCGATCAGCAAGCCGATGGTCGAGGCAGGGTTCGTGATCTCGGCCTATGCCCCGATCCGCTGGGAAGGCTCGCTGGTCGGGGCCATCTCTGTCACCAGTCGTTCGCCCGACGCGCCGACGTGGATCGATGAGCGCCTTCCTGTGCTCGAGGAGCTCGGCACCTTCGCAGGAATGCTGTTCGGTGCCCGGACGCAGATCTACGGCGACGTGCATGCTCTGCGATCGCGGATCAGCCAGATCATCGATGAAGGTCGGTTCGACATCGTGGTCCAACCGATCGTCGAGTTGCGGACGGGCCGGATAGTGGGCCGCGAAGCCCTCACTCGCTTCCACGACGGCGAGCGCCCCAACGTGCGCTTCAACCAGGCCCACGGCGTCGGCCTCGGGTCGGCGTTGGAGGCTGCCTGTGTGTCCCGCGCGCTCAACTTGCTGCCGCGCCTGCCGGCCGACACTTGGTTGAGCGTCAACTACTCGCCGACGACGCTCATCGACGGGACCGCTGCGCAGACCATGGGCTCTGCCGACCCACGCCTGGTGGTCATCGAGATCACCGAGCACGGCGCGATCGACAACTACACGCGTGTCCGCGAGGCAATCGCGGCGTGCGGTGGCGCACGCTTGGCCATCGACGACACAGGGGCCGGCTTCTCCAGCATGCGCCACATCCTCGAACTCCGTCCGTCGATGGTGAAGCTGGACATGGAATTGGTGCGTGGTATCGACACCGACCCCGCCCGGCAGTCGCTGGCCGCGGGTCTGCGCCACTTCTGCACTCAGATCGACGCGGTGATGATCGGCGAGGGAGTGGAGACAAAGGAGGAAGCCGACATGTTGGCGAGCCTCGGCGTCGACCTCGCCCAGGGCTACTACTTCGGACGCCCGGCCCCGCTGACCTGACGCGACAGCCAACCGGTTGTCAGACGGCGGCGAAGAGGCTGGGGAAGCGGGCCAGCACGGCGATCGCGTGCTGCAGTTCGCGTTCGTCGACGCACTCGCCGATGCGGTGGGTGTTCTGCTCGATGCCGGCACCGATACCGAACATGGCTGGATGCTTGACCGCGCCCGACGCCACCCAGTTCTTGGTGGGAGGCACCTCGAACGAGGTGTCATCGAGTGGCACCGGATAACCGACCCCGTCCGTGGAGAACACCCACGTATCCACTCGCGGTTCGCGGCGCAACGCCCCGTTCACCCCACCTCCCGCCGGTTCGTGCACGTGAGGGGTCACGACACGACGATACGCATCGACCGCAGCCACGATCGCGGGGTGATCGACCGGCGTGATCCAGCCTGGGTACACCTGCGCGTTGTCCACTGCGTGGCCCGTCCACGTCGGTTTCGCATAGCGGGGCACACCCACCTCGACAGTCAGGCCGGCCTCGCGAGCAACTCGAACCGCTTCGAGTGTCTCGATCTGTGCAAGCGCACCCTCTGCCGTCTCACCGACCGACAAGCGGCGATCGAAGCGGAAGGTGAAGCGCTCGGGGACCGCGCAGTCGCTGGGCGTGTCCAGGTGTGCGAAGGACGCTGTCCGCGACCCGCGGCCGACGAACTCGTGATCTGCCATGCCCTCGCCGGCAGCGTGGCGAGCCGCGGCGTCGACCAGGATCGCCGCGCCGTACTCCAACGGGTTCAGCCCCATGGCGGGCATCGATCCGTGACACGAGCGTCCGGTGACCACGACCTCGATCTGCATCCGCCCGCGCTGTCCGCGGTAGATGCCCAACGCACCCTTGCGTGAGTCGCCGGTGCCTTCGGTGAGGATCACCACGTCCGGGATGTGGTCTGGCGCGGCGGTGGGGAACACGCCCGCGGTGAGGTAACGCGGCCCTCCGCCGTCGTTGTCCTCCTCCGCCACAGTGGCGATCGCGCGCACCACGCAGCCTCGCAGCGCCCCCTCGTCGCGCAGCTCCAGCAGGATCTTCGTCGCCACGACTTGCGACACGACGCCTGCAAGCTGGTCAGCCGAGCCGCGCCCGAACACCAGGTGCTGCCACTCGTCGTCGGGTGGCACGTACCCCAGCTCAGCCTTCACCGCAGCACGGTCCAGCCGCGCTGCGTCGACGAGGCCGTCGTACGGGTCAAGTGCGCCACCGAACTTCGAGCGCCACTGCGAGGCAAGCGCCTGCACCGTGTCGGAATGACCATCGAGCAAGATCACTTTCCTGTGCTCGGGCGGGCACCCGTCGAAGGAATCGGTGACGGTCCACACCAGGTTGCCGAACGGATCGATCATCACGTCGTCGGCATGCTCGACCGCGCCCACGTCGATGATCGTGTCGCGCAGGAACGCGAGGCGGTGACCCTCATGGTTGGAAAGTCCGCTGCTCGGGTCGTCGTCGTCAGCGGGGACGCGGATGGTCTCCTTGAGGATTTGCACGGCCAAGGGTCGGTAGCGCTCCGCCAACTCGGCGACGCGTTGATCGAGGTTCATCGTTCGTTGCTCCAATCAGCGATGCGACCCGCCAGATCGCGCACCTTCGCGACCGCCAACATCGCCATCACCACATAGACCTTCTTGTTCGCTTCTTGCGCAACGGCGACACGGAAGCGATCCATCACCCCTGGGCTGACCTCCGCACCGATATCTGCGGGCAGACAGTGCAGGTACAGCGCATCGCTGGTGAGGGCCATGCGCCGCTCGTCGCAGATCCAGTCGCGGTATTGCGCGTTGTTCGCCAGCGCCCGGCGCTCGATGTCCTTCATTGCCGCGCTGTCACCCGCCCGGTTGGCGGCGACACGCTCGGTCATCAACGCCAGCGGGCCCCACGACTTGGGGTACACCGCGTCGGCGCCGGTGAAGGCCTCGTCCATGTCGTGCGTCACCCGCAGCGAGCCGCCCGAGTCGGCAGCACCCCGCGCTGCCCACGCCATGGGCTCGGCGAGCAGGTCGTAACCCTCCGGATGGGCGAGCGTGACGTCGGCACCGAACCGAGTGAGCAGGCTGACGACACCCTGCGGGACCGACAACGGTTTGGCGTAACTGGGCGAGTACGCCCAGGACACCGTGATCCGTCGGCCGCGCAACGCTGCCGCGGGATCGCCGCCGAAGTGTTCACGCAACCACAGCAGGTCGGCCAGCGACTGAGTGGGATGATCGATGTCGCACTGCAGGTTCACGACCGGCACCACACGGTCGTCGCCGGTCGCCGTGAGGTAGTCGGTGATACCGCGCAACACGTCGCGCATGAACGTGTTGCCCTCCCCGAGGATCAGGTCGTGCCGCACCCCGAGGGCGTGAGCGTTCATCCCCAGCATCGCCCCGGTCTCCTCGGCCGTCTCGCCGTGGGACACCTGCGTGCTCGACCCATCGACGATCACCGGCTGCATGCCCAACCGAGCTGCAGCACCGGCCCAGGCCGACTTGGTGCGGGTGGAGTTGTCGAAGAACATCGCGTACGCCAACTCGTCGGGGAGCAACGCCGTACTCCGCCCGGCCCGGTCGCGGTGCTCCAGCGCCGTGGCAACGGCCAGCAGGGCGTCCAGCTCGGGTGTGGTCCAGTCGTGGGTGGTCAGCAGGCTGCGGCCGTACAGGGTGGCCAGGACAGCGGGGTCGGCGAAAGGTCCCATGAGTCGATTGTGCGCTTGGCCGTCGCACATCGCATGGGTACTTCGCCCTCCCTGGCGCACACCTTGGGCTTTCGCCAGGGACCCAACATCGGTGACAATGGCCGCGGGAGGACGGGACGGTGGAGGCAGACAACCCGCAGGTCGACGCGGGAGGTGACGACGGCGGCTTGATCCGGCGGACTCACGTTCACATCGACCGTCTGCTGCTGGACCCTGGCAACGAGCTGGTTGCCGCTGACGAGGAGGTCGGCGACTTCGTGCGCGCCTTCGTCCCCCGGCGTTCGTACCAGCGGCTGTGTGGCCACGGCATCGGTGGGTTGCAGAGCCGGTTGGAGAAGGAGCCGCACACGCTCGTCGACCGGATCCTCGTGCGCGAGGAGCCGGCCTTCACAGGGGACGAACCCACATATGTGGTCATCGACGGCATCTGGCACGTCGCCGCGCTCCGCCGGCTGGCCGACGAGGGTCCGACGGACGGCGGCGCCGTCACGGAGGAGATGAGTCGCCTCATCGACTCGTGCCCGGTCAAGGTCGTGTCGGCCGGCACTGATCCGGCGCTCGTGCTCGCTCTCCTCACCGACCCCGTCCAACACCACCGCGACGTGTGGGTCTGTGGTCAGCGCGACCGCTTGATCGGTCAACTGGTGGAGAGCGGCACCCGCCATGAACGTGAGCACGTGCTGGAAGCGCTGCAGCACGACCGCCACGCCGTGCGCCGCTACCACGCATACTTGGGGTTGCAGCAGATGATGCAGCACCACCAGGTCAGCGTTGCCCAGGCTGTCGAGATGTACCCGCTGTTCCATGCGGCCGTCGGTCGGTCCGCCCTGCGCGACTGGTTGGATTGGGACGACCACCTGTGGCAGTTCCTGGACGACGCCAACCTGGAGCGCTTCCACCGCCTCCTGGCACCCACGGTCCTGCCGGGTGGTGGGGTGCAACCCGCAGCCATCACCAGCGTCGACGACATCGTCCAGCTGTGTGACGTGATCTCCGAACCGGAGGCGCTCGCAATCCTCACGGCCGAGAGCGGCAGCTTGCAGGCGGCGATCGACCACCTCAACGCCGGCTTGTTCCACCACATGACCAACCAGGTCTCGGAGGCGATCGGCGCCATCCAGTGGGATCGCCGACGTTTCGACAGGCGCCGTGGATGAACCGCCATCTACTGCTACCACTCGTGCTCGCCGGCGCGACCGCGCTCGCGGGGTGCGGCGAGCTGCGGCAGGCCGCGGCGACGACCACCGCACCCACCACCACGATCAGCGCCACCACGTCATCGAGCAGCACGATCGCGGCGACGACCAGCTCCAGCTCCACCAGCACTACCACCACGCTGGCCTGGCAGAGGTTCCCGCTCACACCGCCCGCACCACCGACCAAGCGTGTGATTCGCCGCATCGAGACCACCGACCCCGTGGTGTTCCTGACCATCGACGACGGCTACACCCGCGACCCTCGCATCCCCGATCTGCTCGCCGCGCACGGCGCCACGGCCACGCTGTTCATCATGCCCGCGGCGATCCGCGACGACCCTGCCTACTTCGCCAGGTTCGTCGCGCTCGGGGGCACGGTGAACTCGCACACCCTGCACCACGAGTACATGACGGAGCTGACCGAGGCCGAGCAGCGCAAGGAGATCTGCCGCAGCGCGGAGTTGATCAGTGAGCGTCTCGGCAGCCCGGCCGGGCCGTACTTCCGCCCGCCGTACGGCGAGTGGGACGGTGCGACGGTGCGGGCGGCCGCAGCCTGCGGCATGGACCGGGTGGTGCTGTGGGACATCTCGGTCAACAACGGAACGATCTACATGCCGAGCGGCACCATCCACCCCGGCGACATCCTCATCTTCCACTTCCGCGAGGATCTGTACACCGACCTCGAAGCCGTGTTTGCCAAGTTGGACGAGCTCGGCCTGTCGGTGGCACGGCTGGAGGATTACCTGCCAGACGGTTGATCAAGTCAGCCGAGGCGAGCAACCTCAGCCGCGACCGATACCGGCCTTCTTCAGCACGGCGGCATCGACACCGACGGCGCGCCATGCGGCGTAGGAGATGCCCTTGCGGGTGCTGTAGCCGGCGGCCACCTGCACGAACTTGGCCTCGATCGAGGTGGGGTCGACACGGTTACCCATCTCCGACAGCTCGCACTCCAGGTCGATGCGCTCCTGCGCAAGTTCCAGTTCACGCACGGGGCTGGCGGCGGCCATCTCCGCACCGATGGCAGCGAGCCGCTTGGTGATCGAATCGGCAGTGCGCTTGCGACCGGGGCGACCCTTGGTCGAACGGATCGCCTCCAGATACTCCTTGACGACACGACCTTCGGAACGACCTTCGGCCAGTGCCGCCTTGTGCTCCGCTGTCATCGGACCTTTGGGACCCTTTTTCGCTGCCATGAACACCAGGCTATCGCTCCAAGGAATCCGTATCACTGCCTCGCGGATTGACTCAAACGACTCGGAGCAATAGCTCGGTATACCCGCCACGCTGCGCGGCGCAATTGACGCTGAGTGCACCCTGTGAGGGTCAGGCCTTCAAGGCGGCGACCGTGACCGCCAACAGATCGTCGGCGAAGCACTGGGCGTCGAGCACGTAACCGTCTCCGTCAAGGCGGTCGATCGTGCGTGCTTGATCAGCCAGGGCGGTGAGCGCCAACAAGATGCCGAGACGCAATCGTCCGAACTGCCGCTCGGCCGGCAAGTGGGCGACGAGTGGCGTGACCCACTTCGCTGTCCGACTGATGGAGGCGGAATACTCGGTCGCCGTGCGTTGGTAGTAGTCGGGGTGATTTGCCGCCTGGTGCAGCAGGCGAATGTAACGGCGACCTGCGGCGTCGTCGAGCAGCTCGACCAGCGGCAACATCGCGACTCGAACCGCCGTCGCCGGCGACAGATCGCCCTCGGCCTCCAGGTGGTCCAGCAGTGCAGCGCGCCGCGCCTCGATCGTGACTTGACGTCGTTCGAGCACGGCGGCGATCAACTGCTCGCGTGTGCCGAAGTGGTAGTTCACCGCAGAGGAATTGCGATGGCCAGAGGCCTTGGTGACGGTGCGGATCGACACTCCGTCGATGCCGTGCCGGTCGAGCAATTCTTCTGCGGTGTCGAGCAGTCGCGTGCGACCTTCACTGTGCCCTCGGCCCGCCGATTGGCCTGTGCTCATGAGGCCACCGTACCCCTCCAGCCGAGGCACCTCCCAATGTTGCGAACTTCTGGATCCGCCGCGTGGATATCGCGAGATCGGGCATAGATCACGCATCGGTGGTGTTCCATCCCGCTGTACCCGCCGCACACAGGAGCCTTCACCAGTGACCGCCATCCAGGACATCCCGCTGACCACCATCACCGGCGACAGCACCACGCTGGCCGCCTATTTGGGGAAGGTGCTGTTGATCGTCAACGTCGCTTCCAAGTGCGGCCTCACCCCGCAGTACGAAGGTTTGGAGGCGCTGTACGAGCAGTACCGCGACAAGGGCCTGGAGGTGCTGGGTTTCCCGGCCAACAACTTCCTCGGTCAGGAGCCCGGCACCGACGAAGAGATCGCGGAGTTCTGCCGCAGCATGTACTCGGTGGCGTTCCCCCTGTTCTCCAAGATCAGCGTGGTCGGCGATGACCAGCACCCGCTGTACCGCGAGCTCACCCGCACCGTCACCACCTCCCAGGGCAACCCCGAAGCGCACCGCGAGCGGCTGAAGGGTTTCGGTATCGCCACCACCGACGAGCCGGAAGTGCTGTGGAACTTCGAGAAGTTCTTGGTCGGTCGCGACGGCGCGGTCATCGGTCGCTTCGCCCCCAACCTTGCGCCGCAGGACCCCCTGCTGGTCGGCGCGATCGAAGCCGCGCTCGGCTGAGTCGCGGTTCGCGGCTCAGCCGGCCGCGAACCGGTCGCGGTCGATGGTGATGAACAGCCCGCGCGTGCGGGCCAACACCTTGCCCTGATCGGTGAGTTCGCCGGTGATGTACAACTTGCGACCCTCGGCGCGCTCGAGGCGGCAGCGACACTCCAGCGGCACACCGATCGGGGTGCCAGCCTCGTAACGGATGGTCAGTTCACCCGTGTACGCGGGCACGGCGAGGATGTTGAGCACGAACCCGGACACGTCGTCGAACAGCGCGGCGACAATGCCCCCATGGCTTCGGCCGGGCGCACCCTCGTGCGCAGCGCGCAAGGTGACGAACGCGACCGCTTCCTCGCCGTCGCGGATGATGCGCAGGTCGAGCCCCCAGGGGCTGGACCTGCCGGACACGGGGCGGTCGTCGTGGCCGAACATCTCCGCGCCGTCCTTCGGCGATGGGTCCCACCGCGCCTGGTGCGCGGACAGTTCGCCACGACCTCGATCCGCGCCGGCGTCGAGCCGGGCAACCAGCGCCTCGACGGCCGCCGCAGCCTCGGACAGCAGCGCCACCGAAGCATGGTGGCCGGCCACGCTGTGCCCGAGATCGCGGATGGCTTTGCCCATGCGGGCGCGGGCCTCGGCCTCGTCGTCGGGGTGATCCGGCTGCGCCACATGCGTCAGCGGGTCGTAGTGGGCGTCGTCTCCACTCATCGGCCGCACGCTACGACGCGAGGGCGAACAACGACGTATCAGGGCTGCTATCTTCGTTGTGCCGCAAAGGGATCGAAGGACGGTACGGCAATGACGGGGACTCGGACGGGGATGTCGCGCGCTGGGCGCGGACGGATGGCACGCGGTTTGATGGCGCTCGCGTTGTCGATCGGACTGATCGGTGCAGCCCCTGCCACGTCCGGTGCCACCAGCACTCAGGCCATGGTCACCTACAGCTTCACGACCCTCGGCGGCCCGGGGACGATCCATCTCCAGGTGACGACCACGAGCTTTGAGACCATCGCGGCCACCACCCTTGTCGACAACGTTCCTGTGAGCACCAATCGGCAAGTGAACGACGGCGAATCCGTCACGGTCAGCGAGCCGCTCGACAGTGCAGGGCGGAACCTCGGCGGGTACTTCCCCTCCGCCCTCGACTGCCTGGATTTCACCGCTGGCAACGCCCACCTCGGCACGACGTTCACCGCTGTCGCCGGTCACATCTACTTCTGCTACGTGACCAACGTCAAGCCGGCGACGATGAACCTCACCAAGCAGGTGGTGCACTGGCCGAGCGACACCTGGGAGTTCGAGTTCGGGCTCACCG
>CAZREK010000028.1:0-14309 GCA_964598965.1 uncultured Bifidobacterium sp.
ATCAGCTGCGCCGGCGGCGACCGGCCACGCCGGTGGCGCAAGTGCCCGAACCCGAGCCGCTACCACCGCCCGGCACACCCGCCCACGCGCTGTTGTCCAAGCTGCCCGCCGACCTGCACCCGGTGGTGCGGGCCGTGTACCTCGACGGGCTGACCACCGCCGAGGCGGCCGTGCTGTTGGGCATTCCGCAAGGCACGGTGAAGAGCCGCCTCGCCCGCGCCCGTCCTCTCCTGCAGGAGCAACTGCGATGAACGACCTCGAACGCCGCCTGCAACGCAACCTCGACGCCGTGCTGGGCGAGATCTCCGCCCCGCCGCGCAGCCGGTTGGAACGCGCACTCTTGGCGCTGCGTGTGCCCGAACCGACTGCCCGCCTCGTCGCGGCCACGCCCGTGCTGCGCACCGCATGGTTGGTGGCGGTGGGCGTCGCCCTGCTGTTCGCCTCCGTCGCCGCCAAGGAGACCTGGCAGGCCGGCGACCAGCTGGCGATCTTCCTCGCGCTCGCACCGATCGTGCCCGTGGCGGGCGTTGCGATGGCGTACGGGCCGCAGTCGGATCGTACCTACGAGGTCGCCGTCGCGGCACCGATGTCCGGCATGCGGCTGCTGCTGTTGCGCACCGCCACTGTGCTGGCCGCGGCAGGCGCGCTGAGCCTGTTGGCCGTGTTGGCGGCACCGACAGCCGGGTGGCTGCGGCTGGCGTGGTTGTTGCCGGGGGCGGCCACCACCTCGGTGACCCTGGCGGCCGCTACGCGCACGTCGCTGCGCCGAGCCGCCGGCGTGGTCAGCGTCGTGTGGCTGTGCGTGGTGATCGTGGTCGCGCAGGCCGCCGACGACGCGACCGCGCCGTTCCGGCTCGCGGGTCAGGCGGCCGCGCTCGCGGTCACGTTGTTGGCGGTCGGGCTGCTGGCTGCCGGTCGTCGCCGCCTCGAACACTGGAGCGAGGCATGAGCGGCCCGGTGGTGCACATCGGTGGGTTGCACCACCGCGTGTCGGGCCGCTTCACCCTCGACGTCCCGTCGTTGACCATCGGTGCGGGAGTCACGGCCGTGCTGGGGCGCAACGGGTGTGGCAAGTCCACCCTGCTGCGCATTCTCGCCACCGTCATCGGCCCGCAGCAGGGCGACCTCGTCGTCGGTGGTGTGCGGGTGGACGACGCCAGCCTGGTGACCGTGCGTCGAGGCCTGGGCTACCTGCCGCAGGACGACAGCGTGCCGCGCCGCCTGCGCGCGTTCGATCATGTGGACCTGGTGGCCGTGATGCGCGAGGTCGACCGCGACACACGCGGCCGGCGCGCCGCGGTGCACCGCGCGCTCGCGGACGTGCGCATGGACGACCTGGCCCACGAGCGCTGCAGTCGCCTCTCCGGCGGTCAGCGCCGCCGGGTGGCGGTGGCAGCGGCGCTGGTGGGCGACGCCCCGTACCTGGTGTTGGACGAACCCGACGCGCACCTGGACCGCGAGCAGCGCGCACACCTGGCCGAGGTGCTGCGCGGTCGCGCCGCGACAGGGGCGACCATCGTGCTGGCGACGCACGACCACGTGTGGGCGCAGCTCGTGGCCGACCGCACGGTCACCATCGACGACGGCCGCGTGGTCGACTGAACGCCGGGGTGAGTGCCTCGTCCGAACCGGGCCGTAACCAAAGTCGCGACAGTCCACGCAGCATGCGCAGTCATTCGCTCGATGGGCTCTCCTCATCCGCCCACGCCGAGGATGTGCTCGCCCGAGACCTGTACAGCCTGGCGACTTCCTCCTCGAAGATCACGAGTACGCAGTCGGGGATGTAGGTCGGTTGTCCGGTTTCGAAACTGCGCTCTCCGAGCGCCACCACAACAGCTCCCACAGTCAGCTCCATCCGGATCGACCAGATCGAGTAGCGGGAAGGCGCTACCTCCTGCCAGGCAGGCACGACTCGCACAATTCGGTTACCAAGTCCGCGATCAGACCAGGACGTCACCCCTACGGATTTCACGCCAGGAACCCAGGCGCCCTCGTCCGTGGGTCCCCCTGCTCCGACCCACAGTCCCTCGTCAAATCCGGTCTGGGACCATCGAATCGTCCGGCGTTCACCCTCAGCGCCGACCAACTCGACCCCTGCCTCCGCATGCTCAAAGCCGGACCCGACCGTGAGCACCGAGTCAGCCAGTCCTCGAGGCATGAGGTAGTCGACAGCCGTGAACTCGAATCCTTCCAACAGTGAGGTCATCTCCAACCGCACTTCAGAACGCGACTTGTCACTCGTTGCGATGACGTTCATTTGAAACTCCAAGATACTGAAAGACCCTGGTGAGTGGTTAGGGACCGACGGCCAGGTCGCCGTCGAGGATCGCCTGGTCCTCGGGATCGGCGATCGGCACGGCCTTGGCGCGGGCCCACTCCTCGGCAGCCTCGTTGTCGCGACCCAGCGCCTTCAACGCGCGGGCGCGGCACTCGTGCGCGTAGGCGAGGTCGAAGTCCACCAGGCCGTGTTCGGTGCACAACGCCAGGCAGCGGTCGCCGTAGTGCAGCGCACGCTCGGCCTGACCGGTCAGCAGCAACACCTTCGACTGCAGCCACACCGCGCGCGCGTCGTTGGCCGGGCCGCGACCCTTGGCGCGCTCCCAGTGGTAGGCCGCCGCATAGGCGCGGCGCAACATGTCCTCGTCGTCCTCCGCGGTGCGGTCGGCCTTGTCGATCAGCGCCCACGTGCTGTTGTTCGCCTCGATGCCCATCGTGCGGTGCCAACCGCCGCGCACCTCCTCCTCGTCCACCTCCGGGGCGCCAGTGGTGGGCGGCGGAAGCGCTTCGCCGGTCTCCAGCAGCGACTTCAAGGCATCGAGAATCCACACCCAACCGTCCTTCGAGTGCGACCAGTTCAGTGGGCTGCGGGCCAGGTCACCGTGCACGACGTCGAGTTGCGTGAGGCCGTCACCGGCGGCGGTGATCAACCACTCCACCCGCGACGGCGGCTCGGCGCCCAACTCCGCGTCGTACAGCACGTGCCACGTCTGCACCAGACGATGCGGCGGCTCGCACACCTCGATCATCCCGTCGATGGCCGGTTGGCCGACGTCCACCATCGTGGTGCGGTACGGCTGGCCCGCCACGGGCGGCGCATCGAACGCGGTGCCGTGGAAGTACTGGCGGGTGAACGCGGGGTCGATGAGGCCTTGCCACACCTGCTCGGGGGTGGCCTTGATGAAGATGCGGTAGCGGTGCGGAGTCATCGGGTTCCTTCAGGCTTCGAGGGCCGTCTGCAGGCCCACCATCGCTCGCGCGAACGGCTGCGCGTACTTGCTGATCCACCGTTCGGCGAGCTGTTGGATCGGGATCGGGTTGAGGTGGTGCAGCTTCTGACGACCTTCGCGGTGAGTGACGACGAGGTTGGCTTCCTCCAGCACACCGAGGTGCTTCATCACCCCGAAGCGGGTCATCTCCGGAAACAGGTCGCACAGCGCCTGCACCGTCTGCCCGTCGCGCACGAACAGGGCATCGAGCAGACCGCGACGCGTGGGGTCGGCCAGCGCCTTGAACACGAGGTCGTCGTTCTGCACGGTTCGACGTTATGTGACCTTTTGGTCACCTGTCAACCACCTCCTACACTCGGCTCATGACCACCCGCTGGAGCCGCACCGCCGGCGTCACCTCCCGTGCCGCGCTGGGGCAGGTGGTGCTGCTGGCGCCGGGCAGCATCGACCCGATCGCGATCGTGGCTCCTGCCGACGAACTGTGGGAGTTGTTGCAGCAGCCGCGGACGCTCGACGAACTGGTGACGGAACTGGCCGACGGCGCGGACGAGACACTCGTGCGCGATGCGCTCGCGGCAGTCCTGCAGCGCATGGCCGCGGCCGGTGTGATCAGCCCGGACGCGAACGCCAGCTGACCCACGACTGGCGCACGATGCCGCGCAGGTAGCGCACACGACCGCGCACACCCAGCGGCGCCAGCAGACCCGAGGCCAGCCCCAGCGGACCGCGCCACCCCGACCGGTAGATCGCGATCAGGGTGCGGGTGGTGATGCGCGGCGGGTGCTGGTGCGCCCACCGCACCAATGGCAGGTCGGGCGCCGGAAGCAACTGCGTGGCGGCCAGCACGCCCGCCGCCAACGGGCCTGTGCACTTCCAACGCTCGGCCACTGCAACGGCCTCGTCGGCATCGGTCATCGTCATCAACTGCACGATGTCGCGGCACGCTGCCAGCCGCGGCTGTGCGTCGGCCACCGCAGCAGACAGACATGCATGCACCAGCCGAGCAGATGCAGGCAGGGCCGTCACCTCACGGTCGCCCAACACGAACCCGTTCCCACCGTCGAACAACTCGCCGACGGGAACGCACAACCCGTAGTAGCCGTCGACGAACGTGCGGTGCAGGTCCAGTTCTTCTCCCCCGCGTCGCAGCAGGATCTCGCGGCCGAACTCGTCGTCGAAGCCCTCGTGTGGTTCCGCCGCAATGCGCACCGCGGGCAGTAGCTCGGCCAGCAGCACCGCGGCACGGTGGAAGTGGCCGGGTTGCACCAACAGGTCGATGTCGCCGAACGTGCGCATCTCCGGCTGCGGGTAGCACAGGTGCGCATTGGCCACACCCTTCAGCACACGTGACTGGATACCTGCCGCGTCCAGCAGCGTGACCGCGCGAACGGCCAACTCCTCGTGACGAAGCTCGCTGGCGAACCAACCGCGAACGCGCTCGGCGAACTGCCGGATTTGCTCAGGGCTCAACGGCAAGTCGCCGGCATCGGCAGCGAGCGCGGCCAGGCCGACGATGCGATGCGCGTCGCACTCCGCCGCGAACTCGCCGAACTCGATCGCGCTGAGCGGCGTGTCGGGGATGGGCGGCGCACCGGGCAGACCCCACGCCGCGACAGCGGTCGCCAGCGGAGACGGCGGTGCAGGCCGCGGGCGCGGGCGCAGCGACCTCACCGGCGGCGAGGCCCTCGCCGATCGCGGCGTAGCACGAACCGCAGGCCACTCCAGGTGGCGTCGATGGCGCACACCTTGTTGTCCACCCAGCCGGTGGGCAGCAGTTCGGCGCGCAGCACGTCCTCGGTGATCTCGCTGGCCACCCCACTGCCCTTCTTCGGCCACGCGATCCACACCGCGCCGTCGGGCTCGGCCGCCGCCGTCAGCCGTGGCCACTCGCGCAGCAGGTCGGCGCGCTTGGTGTGGAACGTGATCACCACGTCCACCGGCGGCAGCAGGTGCTGCTGGCGCACGGCATCGCCGACATCGCCCAGCACGGCGTCGAAACCCGCAGGCGCGTGCAGCACGGCGAACACCGTGTCGTCACCGATGCCCAACTTCTTCGCCAACGGCGTGTTCGACGGCTCGCTGCTCATCGCAGGCCGCTGTTCGTCATCACTCGTTGCACCTCGACCTCGATCACGACTCGCTGTGGGTTCTCCCTGGGCTGACGGTAGCGCTGCTCGTACAGCTGCACGGCGAGGGCGACATCTTGCGGGTTGTCCAGCACGCGAGCCGGCCCTTCGATCGTCACCCACCGGCGTCCGTCAATCTGGGTGATGGTCGCCCAGCCGTTGCGGCGCACGTTGGCCACCTTCACCGAGCCGCCCGAGGTGATCACCCTGGCCACACCGTCGTGCACGGTGAACCCCACGGGCACCGAATGCGGGGTGCCGTCGGCGCGTGTGGTGATCAGCGCGGCGAGGTGCCGTTCGGTGAGGAACTCGCGCAACGCGGGGGAGATCTCGGGCAGCATCAGCCGTCCGCCGCGATCGCGCCGAGGATGTCCATGCGGGTGGCCCGCCATGCGGGCACCACCGCGGCGGCGATGCCGGCCACGCAGGCGAGCAGCATGATCAGTCCGATGGTGCTGCCAGGGATGGAGTACTTGGTCAAGCCTTCGTCGCGCAGCGCGAGCAGGACGACGTATCCCAACAACAAGCCCATGCCCACGCCGACGGCGGCGCCGTAGACGGAGGTGATGACGCTCTCCCACCGCACCGTCGTGCGCACCTGCGCGCGGGTCATGCCCACGGCGCGCAACAGGCCGGTTTCGCGGCGTCGCTCGTACACCGCCAGCAACAGCGTGATCACGATGCCGAAGGTGGCGATGACGATGGACAGGAACAACAGGCCGTAGATGAAGGCCAAGCTGCGGTCGACGATGTCGGCGCGGCTGTCGATGAACTGCTGCTTGTCCTGCAACTCGCCGATGCCGTAGTCGTCGATGGCCGCGCCCACCACTTCGCGGAACTGCTCGTCGCTGACACCGGGCGCACGAGTGAGCGACACGATTCCTGCGGGCGTGGACAGGCTGGTGCCGGTGAACGTGTCGCGGTGGTACACACGCGCGGCGCGCAGCAGGCCTTGCGAGCGATAAATGCCCTGCACCATCAGCGGCACGTCTCGGTTGTCCACGCTGATGACGAACTGGTCGCCCAACACGAGGTCCTCTCGGTCGGCGAACCCCTCGCTCAGCAGCACACCCTGTGGAGTCAGGTCCTGCAGCGAACCCTGGATTAACTGAATGTTCAGCAGACCCTCGGCAGTGTCGGGGTTCACGACCGTACCGATCGCCGGTTTGCCATCGGCCGCCGCGACCCGCACGAACCCCAACCCGCTGGCGACGCCGACCTCGGGCATCTCGTTCAGCTGGTCGACGAACTCCTGCGCCAGACTGACCGGACCACCGTTGGTGGAGTTCACCACGTAGTCGCCGGAGAACGTGGCGCCCACCGAGTCGCGGATCTGCTCCGTGATCGAGGCGGCGAACACCGAAGCACCGGTGACCAGCGCGACCCCGATCAGCACCGGCGCGGCCGTGCGGGCCGTGCGCCGCGGGTTGCGCTGCACATTGCCGCGAGCCATTGCCCCGGTGACCCCCCGCGCTGCCTGCACCGGTGCGCCCAGCACACGCGCGATCGGCTTGGCCAGCACCGGCCCCAGCAGCAGGACGGTGGCGAACAACAGCGCCACACCAAGGCCCAGCAGCAGGGCATCGGCGCCGGCCACCACGCCGAGGATGGAAGCGACACCCAGCACACCGCACGCCGTGGCCGCGATCAGACGGCCCTTGACGGACCCCACCTTCTCCAGCACCGCGTCGTTCATCGCCGCCACCGGCGGAACGCGGCCGGCCCCGATGGCCGGGCCCAGCGCGGCGACCAGAGCCGCCAACGTGCCGGCGATCAGGGTGATCACGACCGTGCGCTGCTGCAGCACCAGGCCGCGGGCGGGGATCACGTAGTCCAGCGAGTCGAGCAGCTTCTTCACGCCGGTGGCCAGACCGACGCCGCCCAGCAGGCCGAGCAGCGAACCCATCACACCCACCGCCAGCGCCTCGATCAGCATCGACCAGGTCACCTGACGACGTGTTGCACCGAGCGCGCGCAGCAGGGCGTTCTCTCGTTGCCGCTGCGCGGCCGTGATCGAGAACACGTTGTAGATCACGAACATGCCGACGCCCAGCGCAATGAGCGAGAAGATGCCGAGGAAGACGGTGAGGAAGCTGAGGCTCTTCTCCACGTCCGTCTGGGTCTGGTCGGTGATCTGCTGCGAGGTCAGCACCTGCGCCACCTCGGGATCCACCGCGTCCTGAATGTTGCGCACCAACTGGTCGGGCGGCACTGTGCCGTCACCCTTGACGAGGATCGCGTCGACGAACCCGGGCTTGGCGATGAAGTCCTCCGCCGTCGCCGCGTCGAACAACGCCCAGGTGGCGTTGCCCGGCGAGATGATCGCGTCGTACTCGACGATGCCCACGAGCGTGAACGTGCGCGATCCGTTGTCGCTGTTGACCTTCACCGCGTCGCCCAGCACGTAGCCACCGTCGTCGGCGGTCAGCACATCCAGCGCGATCTCGTCACCACCGTCCGGCAGGCGGCCTTCCTTCACCGCCCACACCGACAGGTCGCCGCTGTTGACCGTCGCGCCGAAGGTGGGCGACGTCGGTCGTTCGATCGGCTTGCCGTCCTTGTTGATGACCACCGCATCGCCCTGCACGAACGCCTGCGCATCGGCCACACCTGGCACCTCGCGCACCTGGTCCAGCACGTCGGCGGGCAAGCGGTCGCGCTGCTCGAAGCCGAAGAAGTTCTCCACCGTGTTGGGGCTCTGCACGTACGCGTCGAGCCGGTCGTAGACATCGGCGAACAGGGCGTCGAAGGTGCGCTCAATCGTGTCGCGGAACACGAACGTGCCGGACAGAAAAGCAGTGCTGGCCACGATGGCCAGCGCTGTCAGCAACAGACGCGGCCACCGGGCCAGCACACTTCGGAGAGCGAGTCGGAACACCCGCTCTTTGTATCAGCGGATCAGGTGGTTGCGATGGCAGCCAGGATGTCGGCCTTGGCCGCCTTGCGAGCCGGGATGATCGATGCCACCGCGGCGAGGATCAGCGACCCGATCGCCGCCCAGATCACCGTGCTCGTCGGCATCTCGAACACGCTGAGGCCGTCGTCCTCGAACGTCTTCCAGATGATCCAACCGAGCGACAGACCCAGGATGACACCCATCACGATGCCGACGACACCGGTGATCATGCTTTCCCACAGCACGCTGCTGCGCACCTGACGGCGGGTGGTACCCACCGCACGCAGCAGGCCCAGTTCCCGACGGCGTTCCCACACCGACAACCACAGCGTGATCACGATGCCGATGCCGGCCACGAAGATCGACATCGCGAGCAGGGCGTAGATGAAGGTGAGGAACCCGTTGATGGCATCGTCCTGCGAGGCGATGAACTCGTTGCGGGTCTGCACTTTCACCGTCGGGTACTTGGCGATGATGTCGCGCATGGTCTGCGTGGTGCCGGCCGACTCGCCACCGTCCGCCTTCACGTACATCTGGAAGTCGGGGGCCTGACGCTTGTTGTCACCGGTGAACATCGCCCGGTTGAGCAACACGTCGCTCCAGCCCTTGGTGGTGTAGATGCCTTCCACCGGGGCCTGGACGACGGTGCCGTCCAGCAGGGTGACGGGCACTGTGTCGCCGAGGGCGACGCCGAGCGACTTGGCCTTCGAGTCCTGCAGCAGGATGCCGTCGGCCGTGAGCGCATCGAACCCGCCCGAGGAGAACTCGAACGTGAACAGCTTGGCGGCGTTCTCCGGGTCGATGGTCACTGCCTGGGTGACCTCGTCGGCCGCACCGACGCTGATCGCCGGCACGAACCCGATCACGAAGACGTCGCCGACACCCGCGTCCTGCACCTCACTGATCATCTCCGGCGGCAGACCGACCAAGCTCTGCGCCTGGTTGGGTCGCACGATGTAGTCGCCGTTGAACGACTCGCCGATGAGTTCGCGTACCGACGCCTTGGCCGACGAACCGAGCGTCGCGACACCGATCATCAGCGACAGGCCGATGGCCAGCGCGCCACCGGTGAGGGCGGTGCGCTTCGGGTTGCGGGCCGCGTTGCGGCCGGCCATGGTGCCCGGGGCACCACGCAGCTTGCCCAACACCGGCGAGGCGAGCCGAGCGATGGGCGACGCCACCAGCGGCCCCAGCACCACCAACGACAGGAACAACAGGGCGACACCCACGCCGAGCCAGATGGCATCGGCAGTGACGCCGGCGGCGATGGAGGCGATGGCACCGACGACCGTGCAAGCGCCGATGATGACTCGACGGCGGGACACGCCCGAGTTGTCGACAGCGACATCGCGCATCGCTGCCAGCGGCGGAACACGCCCGCTGCGGATCGCCGGGACGATTGCGCACGCCAAGGTGACGCCGGTGCCGACCAGCAGGGTCACCACGAACCCGGCCGCATTGATCTCCAACGAAGTGTCACCGGGGCCGAAGCCGAGCGAGTTCAGCAAGCCGATGATCACGGTTGCCAGGCCGACACCACCGATGCAGCCGAGCAACGAACCACCGACGCCGACGACGATCGCCTCGACGAACATCGAGCGCGTGATCTGACCACGGTTGGCGCCAACGGCGCGCAGCAGAGCGTTCTCCTGCGTGCGCTGTGCCGCGCTGATGCTGAACACGTTGTAGATGATGAAGCTGCCGACGAACATCGAGATGAGCGCGAAGATCGACAGGAACGTCGTCATGAAGTTCAAGCTGGTCTTCATCGCGTCCTGGTTCTCGGCGATGATCTCCTTGCCGGTCAACGTCTCGACGTCGGGGCTGTCCAGCGCCGACTGGATGGAGGCGGCCAGCTCGGTCTGGCTCTGCGAGCCGTCACCGACCACTGTGATCGCGTCGATCTTCTCCGGGTCGCCACCGATGAACTCGAGCGCGGTCTGAGTGTCGAGCAGCACGAAGGTCGCGCCCCCGGTGCTGTTGCTGCCGGCGAACTGCGCAATGCCACTGACGGTGAAGTCGCGTTGGCCTTGCTGTGTCGTGACGGTGATCGTGTCGCCGACCTTGATCTTCGAGGTCTTCGCCGACGCGCCATCGACTGCGGCTTCCGTGCCGTTGGTGGGTGCGTGACCTTCACTGATCGCCCACGGCGATGCGTCGCTGTCCACCCAGTTGGACCCGTACTTCGGCGGGCCATCCTGGCCGACGTCCTTGCCGTTGAAGCTGATGGCGGCGAAGCCGGTGACATCGGCGTTCGCCTCCTTCACACCGGGAACGGCCGCGACGGCGTCCACGATCGACAGCGGGATGCGACCGCGCGTGTCGTTGCCGAAGTCGCCTTCCACCACGTGCGACGAACGCACGTAGGCGTCGGTGTGCTCGTAGGCGGTGGCGAACAGGCGGTCGAAGCTGGCCTTGATGGTGTCCGTGAAGACGAACACGCCGGACAGGAATGCGCCGCTGGCGATGACCGCGAGGGCCGTGAGGACGAGTCGTCCTTTACGGCTGAGGATGTTCTTGAGACTGAGCTTGAACATGGCTCACTCTCCGAAGCGCTTCATCCGGTCGAGCACGCGCTCGGCCGTCGGTTCGGCCATCTCGTCGACGATGCGACCGTCGGCGAGGAAGATGACGCGGTCGGCGAAGCTGGCCGCGTTGGGGTCGTGGGTCACCATCACGATCGTCTGACCCAGCTCGCGCACGGCGCGACGCATGAAGTCCAGGATCTCGATGCCCGTGCGGCTGTCCAGGTTGCCGGTCGGCTCGTCGGCGAAGATGATCTTCGGCTGGCTGGCCATCGCGCGGGCGACGGCGACACGCTGCTGCTGACCGCCGGACAGCTCGCTGGGACGGTGGTCGAGGCGGTCGCGCAGACCGACCGTGTCGATGACCCGGTCGATCCAGCTCTCGTCGCCTTTGGTGCCCCCCAGCAGCAGCGGCAGGGTGATGTTCTCCAGCGCGTTGAGCGTGGGCACCAGGTTGTACGCCTGGAAGATGAACCCCACCGAGGTTCGGCGCAGTTGCGTGAGCTGGCGGTCGTTCAGCGAGGCGAGGTAGGTGTCACCGATGTACACCGCGCCTTCGCTGAGGGCGTCGAGGCCGGCGAGGCAGTGCATGAGGGTGCTCTTGCCCGAACCGGACGGGCCCATGATCGCGGTGAACTTGCCCTGCTCGAAGTGAACGGTCACCCCGTCCAGAGCTCTCACCTCGTTGTCACCGAAGCCGTAGATCTTGCGCGCATCGACCGCGCCGGCGGCGGCCACTTGAGTCGTCGTGTCAGTCATACCCCCGATGCAACCATGCTGGGCCGCCGATCGCATCCGCCTTTCGGCGAGGAATGGTCAGCCCTCTGGGTGATCTTGGGCACCCGGCACGACGAGACCGCTCTCGTAGGCCAGCACCACCGCCTGCACGCGGTCGCGTAGATCCAGCTTGGTGAGCACCCGGCCGACGTGTGTCTTGACGGTGGCCTCGCCGAGGTACAGGTCGGACGCGATCTCCGCGTTGGACATGCCACGGGCCATCAGGCGCAGCACCTCCAACTCGCGTTCGGTGAGGTCGGCAAGACCGGGGGCGACAGCGCCGGAGTCCACGGACGGACGACGCGAGACCTCATCGATCAGCATGCGTGTGACCGACGGAGCGAGCAGCGCATCACCTGCGGCCACCACACGAACCGCGTCGACCAGCTGCTGCGCCGGTGCGTCCTTCAGCAGAAAGCCACTGGCCCCCGCACGGAGCGCCGCATAGACGTGGTCCTCGAGGTCGAAGGTGGTGAGCATCAGCACACGCGCGCCACTGCCGGCAGCAACGATGCGGCGAGTGGCCTCGATGCCGTCCATACGCGGCATGCGCACATCCATCAGCACCACGTCGGGGTGCGCACGGGCGACGAGATCGACCGCCTCCGCACCATCAGCGGCCTCACCCACGACCGTGAAGTCCGGTTCCGTCTCCAGGATCATGCGAAACCCGGCGCGCACCATCGCCTGGTCATCGACGAGAGCGATGCGGATCATGCGTGCGCCGCCGGCACGGGGAACACGGCGCGCACTCGCCACCCGCCACCCGTGCGCGGCCCTGCCGTCAACCGACCCCCGAAGGCCGTCACCCGTTCCTGCATGCCCACGATGCCGAACCCCGGTGCCGTCTGGTCCGCAGCCGCGCCGCGGCCGTCATCTTCCACCTCGACGGTCAGCGAACCGTTGTTGCGCACGACGGACACGTCGACCTTGCGCACCAGCCCGGCATGACGGCGCACATTGGTGAGCGCCTCCTGCACGATCCGGTAGGCGTTGACTTCGACGCCCGACGGAACGTCGCTGAGGTCACCGGTGACATGAACCTCGACCGGCAGATCGGGCGCCGTTTGGGCCAGCGACCCGATGGCTGCCAGGCCGGGCTGGGGGGCCAGTTCCGGGCCGGACTGGTCCTGGCGCAACACGCCCAACATGCGCCGCATCTCCTGCATCGCCAGGCGGCCGGTGTCCTCCACGACGGCCAGCGCTTCGTCGGCCTTGGCCGGGTCGTTCGCCAGCTGCCGCCGCGCGGCCGCAGCCTGGATGACCATCAGGCTCACGTTGTGGGCTACGACGTCGTGCATCTCGCGGGCGATGCGGGCACGCTCGTCCAACACCTGCTGGTGGGCCAACATCAGCCGCTCGCGGTCCAGCCGCTCTGCACGTTCGGTCAGCTCGATCGCTCGCTCGCGACGGCGACGCATGTTCTCACCCAGCGCGATCGCGCTGAAGAAGGTGATCGGTGCAGTCAGAAACGACTGCCACGGCGCATAGTCCTTCAACACGCCAAGCAGCACGAAGATGAACACGGCGACGAACACGCCGAGGCTGATGCGACGCTGCATCCTCCCGCTGCGGTACGCACCGAGGGTGTAGGAAGCGACGAGCACGCCCATCCAGTTGGAGCCGATCGCGTTCTCGAGCTCCATTGCCATCTGGAAGAGGGTGACCACCAGCAGCACCGTCGCGGGTGCCTGCCGCCGCCACGCCAGCGGCAAGGTGGCACCGATCGTGAGCAACACTCCACCGATGCTGGGGTCGGACGCTCCGTCCTCGTGCAAGGTGAGGTGGAAGATGACCGCCAGAACCGCCAGGCCCACCGCGAACAACACGTCCGCGGCGCGCGGGTGCTCGCGCAGCCAGGAGACAGGGCGGACCGGGGCCATCGACCCCACGCTAACCCTGGCCCGCTTGGCACGTGTCCCCCGCACGGTGGATGCAAGGTCCGCACGCGGGCTGAATCCCGGGACCAACCCGGCGCGGATGTCGCCTACGCTGCCCCAGATGCATTGCACGGCTTGCGGTTCGGAGATACCCGCCGGCGCCCGGTTCTGCCCGGCGTGCGGCCACTCCGTCGCGGCCACGCAGCCGGAGGAACGGCGCATCGTCACCGTGCTCTTCGCCGACATCGTCGGCTTCACCGGCCTTGCCGAGCGGATGGACCCCGAGCAGGTCAAGCGCCTCATCGACACCTGTTTCGAGCGCCTGGTGGAAGTCGTGGTGGAGTTCGGCGGCCGAGTCGACAAGGTCCTGGGTGACGGCATGCTGGTGCTGTTCGGCGCCCCGGTCGCTCACGAGGACGACCCCGAACGTGCGGTGCGCGCCGCGCTGCGCATGCAGGAGCTGGTGGCCGACTTCGTACGCACCAGCGTGCTGGAGGGCAGCGACGACATCCGCATGCGAGTCGGCATCAACACCGGCGAGGTGTTGGTGGGCACGCTGGCCGGAACCGACTACACCGCGATGGGCGATGTCGTGAACACCGCGTCGCGCCTGCAGGCCTCCGCACCGCCCGGCGGGGTGGTGGTCGGCGAGAGCACTCATGGCCTCACCTCGCACACCTTCCGCTACGAACCGCTGGGCGATCTGCAACCGCGCGGCCGCGAGCAGTCGGTGGCCGCATGGCTGGCGCTGGAGGCCACCGCTCCCCCCGGCGCGGCGCGGCGCCGTCGCCGAGATGTCCCGATGGTCGGCCGCCACGCGGAGATGACCATGGCCGACGCAGCCTTCGATCTGGTCGCTCGCTACCGGCGAGGCACGG
>CAZREK010000029.1:0-14248 GCA_964598965.1 uncultured Bifidobacterium sp.
ACTCCTCGTCGGAGGCGGGGTGGAACAGAAGGGCAGCGCGCATGACGTCGCCCGCGGCGCGCCACTCGGACTCGGCGGTGAGTCGGACCTCGTACGTCATGAGCAACAGGCTGTCACGAACGTGCACGGCCCGTGGTCGGAGTTTCCGATCACTCGTCGTCGGACAGGTCGGCCACCACTTGCTCGATCTGCAAGCGAGCACGGCCGATGCGGTCGCGGCAGAAGGCGATGAGCGCCGCGGCGCGCTGCACCTTGTCGGCCAGCACGTCGACGTCGACATCGCTGCGCTCGAGAGTGGCGAGGATCGCCTCCAGTTCCTCCAAAGCCTCGGCGTAGCCACCGGCCACCGGTTGGGCATCTGCAGTCACGTTGTTGTCTCCTCCACTCGGCTGCGCGCCGTACCGCTGGCAAACGTAGTGACGATCTGGTCGCCAGGCTGCAGGTCGGCCGCGTCGCGCACCGTGCGCCCGTCGGCGGTTCGGGTGATGGACCAACCGCGAGCCATGGTGAGCGCCGGGTCGAGCAAGCGCACCCGCTCGGCGACGGTGTCGACGTGCCGGGCATCGGCGTCGAGCAGTTTGGGCGCGCGCCGCAGCGCAGCACTGGCAACAGCAAGTTGTGCGTCAGCACGCTCGACAGCACGTTCGGCGCCGGCACGGACCCGGTGCGCGCGCTGCGTCAGCCGCTCATCGCCGCGTTCGATCGAGGATGCGACCCGGTGGCGCAATTGCAACGCCAGAGCCGCCAGCTCTGCGTCGGCCGTGGTGGCCAGCGACACACCTCTGCGCGCGATCCCCTGCCACGCCGCGTCGGCCTGCGCCAGAAACACCTGCACCTGCTCCACCAACGCGGCCGCGCAGGCCGTCGGCGTCTTCAGCGACGTGTGGGCCACCTCGTCGGCCACGGCGCGATCGATCTCGTGGCCGAGGCCGGTGAACACCGGCAGCGGCGACATGGCGATGGCAGTGGCGATGGCTTCGTGGTCGAACGTCGCCAACTCCGTGCGGCCACCACCACCGCGGATGACCGCGACGACGTCGAGATCGGCCTGGCGCGACAGCGAGCGAATGGCGCGCGACACCTCGGTGACCGCCCACTCGCCTTGCACGCGCACATCGATGACCGTCAGCTGGAACCCCAGACCACTGCGCTCGATCTCGTGCACGAAGTCGGCCCATGCCGCCCCGGAAAGGCTGGTGACGACACCAACGCGCAACGGCGCCACCCCCAGCACTCGGCGCTTGTTGCGGTCGTACAACCCGGCCGCCACCAGGCGGCGCACGACGTCGTCACGCTGCAACGCCAGCTCGCCCAAGGTGAACCGCGGGTCGATGCCGCTCATCTTCAGCCCCAATTGACCCGAGGGAGCGAAGAAGTCGAGGTGCCCGAAGATGCGCACTTTCAACCCGTCGGCCAAGCGCAGCCGGTGCTTCATCAGCAGTGGCTTCAGCCGATTGCGCGAGGGAGCGAAGAACTGGACGTTGACCGAGGCCTTGCCGTCCTCGGTGTCTTCCACCAGGCGGAAGTAGGCGTGCGGGCCGCGCTCGTTCCAGCCTTGGATCTCGCCGCGTACCCACACCCCGTCGGAGAAGGAACGCCGCAGTGCCCCATTGATCGCCTCGGCCAACTCGCCGACGCTGAGCGTGGGCACACCCTCGTCGTCGAGCTCGAAGTCGAGGGCGGGCTGGCTCATGGCGGAAGGTTAGGCCGCGCCCGCGGGTCAGGCCCCCAGCTGGCGCACCACCGGGTCGTCGTCGGGCTGGTCGATCGCGAACAGCTGCCCGTCGAGCGCGACGTGACGCTCCACCCGCAGCGCTTCGAGGTCGTGCAGCGGGCGCTCGAGCTGGCGGCGGCGGGTGCCGGCGAGCTCGTCGAAGCCGGCGGCCACTGCGCTGAACTGCTTCTTCACCCGGTCGACCTGCTCGGAGTACTTCTGCCACTGCACGCCGAACTTGCCCAGCAGCGCCAGCATCTCGCGACTGGTCTGCTCCATCCGGAAGTTGTCGAACGCCTGACGGATGACCCCGAGGAACGCGAACAGTGTGAGCGGTGAACAGATGACCACCTTGTCGCGCAAGGCTTCCTCGATGAGCGCCGGCGAGTGCTCGTGGATGAACCCGACGATGGTTTCGTTGGGCACGAACATCAGCACGTTGTCCACCGACGGACGGTCGTCGACCCTGGCGTAGTCGCGACGGGCAAGTTCCTTCACGTGACCGCGAACCGCACGGATGAACGTGTCGCGGTAGGCGTTGCGCTCCGCGTCGGTTGTGGCCTGCAAGTACTGCAGGTAGGCGTCGACCGGGAACTTGACGTCCATGAACATGACGTGCCGGTCTGGCATGAGGAAGGTGAAGTCGGGGATGACCCGCGACTCGCCGGCCACGGCGGTGCGCTTCACGTAGTTGACGTTGGGCAGCATGCCGGCGAGGCGCAACACGTCGTCGGCCATGCGCTCGCCCCACTGACCGCGCGCGTTGGAGTTGGCCAGCGCATCGCGCAAGCCGGACGTGGTGGCCTGCAGCGCGAACGTGACCTCCGCGTGAGCGCGCAGCGAACTGTCCACGTCGCCGAACTTCTGCGCGGTGCTTTCCCCCAGCTGCTGGACGGCTTGCGTGAGGCGCTGCATCTGCTCGGCAACGCCGGCCTGCACCTCACCCAAGCGGGCGTCGATGAGCTGCTGGCGGCCGGCCAGCGTGGCATCGGCCTGCTGCGACTGCATGGCCAACTGCTCGCGCACGACCACCACCGCCTGCTGCACGGCAGCCTGCACCGCAAGGTCGCGCTCGCGAGCGGCGCGGTCGTTGGCGTCGGCGACCGCGAGGGCGACCGCCTGCTGGACCACCGCCGCCGGAACCTCGCCCGCCACCACCGGGGCGGACGGACGGCGCGCCACGGCCAGCCACACGATGGCGGCGACGGCGACGGCGAGGAGGGCGATGAGCACTGCTTCCATGCCATTCATCATCGCGAGGGGGTGTGACAGGGTTCGCGGATGGCCCCCGAACGGGCGGCAGCTAGCGTCGCGAACGGTGGACACGATCGACGACCGGCGGCGCCGAGCCAGAACACGCAACTGGTGGTCAGGCGCCACACGATCGGCCCGCACCGTCGTCGTCGTGGTGTTCCTGATCACCCTGGTCGCGACCGTCGTGGCAGTGCACGCGATGCCCGGCGACCGCACCGTTCGCTGGTGGGTGGTGTTGCCCGTCCTCTGGGCAGCCACCACCGTGTCGATGCGCAGGGCCACCACCGCCGGTCTGCACCGCGGCAGCAGCGAGGTCGTGGTCATCCCCGTCGGCCAGTACATCTTCGCCGCCGCCGTGCTGCTCGACCCCATCTGGCTGCTGGTGCTGGCGATCTGCGTTCCGTCCATGCGGCCGGGCCTGCGTGCGATCGGTGCTCGCTGCAACCGACTGCTCACGATGCTGGCCGGCTCGGCCACGTTCTGGACGCTGTGGGGTGATGGTCCGATCCGCCTTCTGGACGGACGCGGTTGGCGGCTGCTGTGGGTGAGCGCGGTGACGATGCTGGTGCACACGCTGGTCGAGACGGTGTTGGTGTCGATCTCCGTCCGGTTCACCTTCGGCACGCGCTTGCGGGAGATGAACATCTGGAACCTCTACAGCTTCGGCCGAGACCTGTGGGAGGTGTCGATCGGCGCGCTCGGCGCGATTCTCGCCGTCACCCAGCCGGCCTTGCTGCTGCTGCTCGTGCCGGTGGCGGAGCTGGCCGTCGAACATGTCCGCCTCGAGCGCGAGGTGATCGTCGCCCGCCGCGACCCGCGCACCAACCTGTTCAACGTGCGTGGCTTCGACGAACTCTCCAGTCGCGAGCTGGCGATGGCGGCCCACTCGTCGTCCGCGCTGTCGCTGCTGGTGCTGGACCTCGACCACCTTCGCGACATCAACAATCAGCACGGCCACCGTGCCGGCGACGCAGTCATCAGCGAGATCGGCGCTCGCCTGCAGAGGGTCGCACGCAAGGAGGACGTCGTCGCTCGCATCGGTGGCGAGGAGTTCGTCGCGCTGCTGCCCGACGTGGCACTGGCCAACGCGATCGCGATCGGTGAACGCATCCGGTCCGACATCGAGGCCACCCCGGTGGAGACACCTGCCGGCAGCGTACCAATCACCATCTCGATCGGGGTTGCGCAGTGGGACGGCAACGAGACCATGGCGCACCTCTTCGACCGAGCCGACACGGCGATGTACCGCGCCAAGCAGGCCGGCCGCAACCAGGTGATGTCAGACGGCGAGCGTTGACTCGCCGGCGCGCACCTGAGCCGCATACGCACCGTCAAGCGCGATCAGTTCGTCGTGCGTGCCCTGCTCCACCACGACACCTTGGTCGAGCACGACGATGCGGTCCGCGTTGCGCACGGTGGTGAGCCGGTGCGCGATCACCAGCGCGGTGCGACCCCGCAGTGCTTCGTCGAGCGCGGCCTGCACGAACGCCTCGTTCTCGTTGTCGAGGTGGCTGGTGGCCTCGTCGAGGATCATCAACGCAGGGTTCTTCAACAGCAGGCGAGCGATCGCCAACCGCTGCTTCTCGCCACCGCTGAGGCGATAGCCGCGCTCACCGACGATCGTGTCGTACCCGTCGGGGAGTGCCTGGATGGTGTCGAGGATGCGCGCCCCGCGGCAGGCGGCGTCGAGTTGCTCGCGAGTGGCATCGGGGCGGGCATAGCGCAGGTTGGCGCCGATCGAGTCGTGGAATAGGTGCGGGTCCTGGCTGACCACACCGATCGCCTCGCGCAGCGAGTGTTGCGTGAGGTCGCGCACGTCGTGACCGTCGATGCGCACCGCGCCGGCGGTGACGTCGTAGAGCCGCGGAATCAGCGACGACAGCGTGGACTTGCCCGAGCCGGACGAGCCGACGAGCGCAACGGTCTCGCCCGGTTCGATGCGCAAGGACACGCCGCGCAGCACGTCGGCGTCGGGATCCGCGGCGCCCACCGCGTTGGGTGCCTCCAGCGACGCGACCGTCACGTCAGCGGCGGGCGGGTACCGGAACCACACGTCGTCGAACTCCACCTGCCCCTGGGGATCGACGAGGTCGACCGCGCCCGGCCGGTCGACGATCGCTTCCGGCGCGTCGAGCACCTCGAACACGCGCTCGAAGCTGACCATCGCCGTCATCAGATCCACTCGTGCATTGGTGAGCCCGGTGAGCGGTTGGTACACGCGGGTGACCAGCGCGGCGAGCGCCACCAAGGTGCCACCACTGATGTTGTCGCTGACGACGAGGTGCGCACCGACGCCATAGATCGCAGCGGCGCCGAGCGCACCGACGAGGCCGAGCGCGACGAAGAACACCCGGCCGTACATCGCCGCCTTCACACCCGTGTCGCGAACCTTGCCCGCACGCGCGGAGAACATGGACACCTCGTCCGCCTGGCGTCCGAACAGCTTCACCAACAGCGCGCCCGAGACGTTGAAGCGCTCCGCCATCTGCGAGTTCATCTCCGCGTTGGTGCCCATCGCCTGCAGCTGTAGGCCCTGCAACCGGCGGCCCACCCGCTTGGCGGGGACGATGAACACGGGCAGCACCACCAAGGTCAACAAGGTGAGCCGCCACTCGAGCGCCACCATCGCGGTCAAGGTGGTGACGAGCACGACGACGTTGCTGACCACGCTGCCCAGCGTGCTGGTGACGGCGTTCTGCGCACCGACGACATCGCTGGTGAGCCGACTGGTGAGCGCGCCCGTCTGAGTGCGGGTGAAGAACGCCACCGGCATGCGCTGCACCTTGGCGAACAAAGCCACGCGCAGGTCGTAGATGACGCCTTCCCCGATGCGAGCGCTGCACCAGCGCTGCAGAATCGCCAGCCCGGCGTCGACCAGAGCAGCCACCACCACGACGACCGCGAGCGCAGTGATGAGGCCGCGGTCCTTGTTCGGGATGGCGTCGTCGAGGATCGTGCGGAACGCGAACGGGGGCACCAGCTCGACCACGGCAGCGACCACGATGGCGGACAGGAACACCGCGATCGTGCGCCGGTACGGCCGGGCGAAGTGCCACGCGCGACGGAACGAGCCGCGTTGCAGCTTCTTGCCCTTCACCGCCGAGGCGTCGCCCGGCATCATCATGTGCGGCCCCATGCGCATGCCTGGAGGATACGGACGACCGATCCGGTTCCCCGCCGTGCTCCTACGATGTCCCCCATGCGTCGTTCCCTTCCTCTCGTTGCCGTGTGCCTCCTCGTCGCTGCGTGCGGCGACGGGATGAACGACGGCAGCCCCACCGCTGACCGGGGAACGATCGACGGTGTGCCGTTGCACTCGGTTGCACCGGCCGACACCACCGACCCGACAACCCCCGATACCACCGAGGACACCGCACCGCTGCGGCCCGGCGAGATTTCGTGGAGCAACCAGGGCGACGGGATGGAAGAGGGTTGGCTGGAGGTGCCGCTGGACTACGCGCACCCCGAGGGCGAGACGGTGCGGTTGTACCTCGCCCGCCACAAGGCCGTTGACACCGCGAACCGAATCGGCAGCCTGTTGGTCAACCCCGGCGGCCCCGGGTACGGCGGCAGCGGTCTGGCGTTCTCCGCCGAGGGCATCTACGGCCAGGATCTGCTCGACCGGTTCGACATCATCGGCTGGGACCCGCGTGGCACCGGGTTCAGCGAGCCGGCCATCGACTGCGTCGACGACTACGACCAGTACTTCGGCCTCGACTCGTCCCCCGACACGCCCGCCGAACGCCAAGCGCTGATCGACGCCGGCACCAAGTTCGGTGAGGGCTGTGTCGAGCGCAACGGCGACCTGCTGAAGTTCGTCTCCACCGCCGACACAGCCCGCGACATGGACGCCATCCGCCAGGCGCTGGGTGAGGACAAGATCACCTACTTCGGGTTCAGCTACGGCAGCGAGCTGGGCGCCACCTGGGCGACGATGTTCCCCGACACCGTGCGCGCCGCGGTGCTGGACGGCGCGGTCGACCCGACTGTCGGCTACCTGCAACAGAACATTCAGCAAGCCGCAGGCTTCGAGGCCACGTTCGATACCTTCCTGGCCCAGTGCTCCGCGGCGCCGGGGTGCGCGTTCCACAACGGCGGTGACGCAGAAGGGGCGTTCGACCGTCTCAGCGCGGACATCGACGCGCAGCCGCTGACGGTGGACCCCGACCGCACACCCGTCACTCAAGGTGTGTTGATGACCGCGGTCGCGGATGCGATGTACGACCCCAGCTACTGGCCGACCCTCGAGCAGGCGCTCGCCGATCTGCAGGACGGCGACGGCGAGGCCGTGCTGGCGCTGTACGACGACTACTACGGCCGCTACGGCGAGGAGTGGGACGACGCGCTGGAGGCGTACTTCGCCATCGGCTGCCTCGACGACCCGGGCAGCACGGGTCCCGACGACCTCTACTCGCATGAGGCGGAGTTCGCCGCGGCGGCACCGCGGTTGGGCCGCGGCTGGATGGCCGAGTTGACCTTCTGCTCGGTGTGGCCGGTTCCCTCCGTGGGCCAGGTGGAGATCACCGGCAAGGGTGCCGGCCCGATCCTGGTGGTGGGCACCACGGGCGACGCGGCGACACCACTGGAGAGCAGCCGCAACATGGCGCACGCGCTGGAGGACGGCCGCCTCGTGGTGGTCGGCGCCGATCAGCACACGGGCTATGGCGTCAACCGCTGCGTGGACACGACCGTGGACGACTACCTCGTCGACCCGACGACTCCGCTCTCGGACGAGATCGACTGTCGATAGACCCTGCGCGGGCCGTCCGCGCCGTAGCCTCGCGGCCATGCGCCGCGCCCCCATCGTCATTGCCCTCTCCGCCCTCGTCGCCGTTCCGGCCTGCTCGGACGACGACATGTCCACGGCGGCCACCACCGCGGCATCTGGTTCCACCGCCACCACGAACCCCGCCGACCCGTTCGAGTGGGAGGACTTCGGCAGCACCGGCCAGGTGCAGACCGGGCACCTGATCGTGCCGGTCGACTACGACGACCCGTCGCTCGGCACGTTCGACCTGTTCGTCGCTCGCCATCTCGCCGACCCGGATCAGCGCATCGGCAGCCTGCTGGTGAACCCTGGCGGCCCCGGCTTCGGTGGCAGCGACTTTGCCATCCAGGCCGACCAGGTGTACTCGCCCGACCTGCTGGCCCGATTCGACATCATCGGCTGGGACCCGCGAGGCACCGGCCTCAGCGAACCGGCGATCGACTGTGTCGACGACTACGACCACTTCTACGCAGAACTGGACATCACCCCGGACGACGACGCGGAGCGTCAGGCGATCATCGACACGGCCAAGGAATTTGCCGACGCGTGCGTGGCAGAAAACGCGGACATCATCCAACACATCGGCACCAACGACTCGGCTCGCGACATGAACGCCATCCGCGAGGCGTTGGGTGAGGACAAGATCAGCTACTTCGGGTTCAGCTACGGCAGCGAACTGGGTGCAGCGTGGGTGACGATGTTCCCCGACACGGTGCGTGCCGCGGTCCTGGACGGCGCGGTCGACCCCACCGCCGACTTCGCCGAGCAGGGGCTGCAGCAGTCGAAGGGTTTCGAGGACAGCTTCCAGGCGTTCCTGGACCAGTGCGCGTCAGACACCACCTGCGCGTTCTACAACGACGGCGACCCTGGCGGTGCGTACGACGCACTGATGGTCGCACTCGACGCGAACCCGGCCGCCACCGCCGACGGCCGCCCGCCCGTCAACCTGCAGGTGCTGTCCACCGCTGTCGCGGAGGCGATGTACTCGGAGTCCAGTTGGCCGACCTTGGCGCAGGCCTTGGCCGATGCGCAGGACGGTAAAGGTAACGGGCTGCTGGCGCTGTACGACGAGTACTTCGGCCGCGGCGAGGACGGCTCGTACGACGACTCGCTGGAGGCCTTCCAGACCATCGCCTGCATGGACACCGCCGACCGCCTCACCGTCGAGCAGGAAGACGCGCTGACGCAGCAGTTCCTCGACGTTGCGCCGCGCATCGCACCCGGCACCACCGGCTCGTACTTCTGCACGTTCTTCCCGCCGACGGACGACCCGCGGGTGGACATCACCGGCAAGGGCGCCGGGCCGATCCTGGTGATGGGCACCACCGGCGACCCGGCGACGCCGCTGGAAGGCACGCGCACGATGGCCAAGTCGCTGGAGGACGGCCGCCTGGTGATCGTCGAGGGCCAGCAGCACACCGGCTACTGGGTCAGCGACTGCTCGATGAGCATCGTCGACCAGTACCTCATCGACCCGGTGGCCAACACCCCCGCCGACGGCACCCGCTGCGGCTGACCCCAGACGCGGCAACGCCGCCCCGAAGGGCGGCGCGCACCTGGCGGAAGGGGTGGGATTTGAACCCACGGAGGCTTTCACCTCGCACGCTTTCGAGGCGTGTCCCTTTGGCCACTCGGGCACCCTTCCGGGGCGGCAGGTTATCGGGGCCGCAGCCTGTGGGCCACCGTGTTGCGCTCAAGAACTGGGCGATGCCTGCCGACACTTGGGTGTGCACGTCGACCTGTTCGCCCACGAGGGTGGGTTCACCCCCCGACCCGCCTATCAGGTGATCGAGGCCGCACGGCAACAACGGCTGACGGGCGAGTTGGCCCTGGCCACCGCGCCCACCACTCGGGTGTACCTGCGCGACGGTGAGGTGTACTTCGCCGAGCGCGCCACCGACAGTGCACTCGGTGTCCGACTGCTGGTGGCCGGTGTGCTCTCGCGACCACAACTGGACCGCGCGATCACGCTGGTAGAGGGGGTCGAGCACCTCGGCCGCATGTTCGAACGCGATGCATCCATCGACCGTCACGGCGTGGAAGTCGCGATCGAGCACATGACGGACGAGGCGTTGGCCTTTGCCGCCCCGGAGACAGTGGCCGGTTACCGCATGGCGCTGTATCGACGTCACCCGTCGGGCATCGACCGCTGGGGGGACGCCGAGGGAGAGCCGCCCGCACAACCTGCGCCCGCGCAACAGCCGGCCGCGCCTGCACCCGTACAGTTCGCGCCACCGTCCTCGCCGCCGGTCCAGCACGCGGCCATTCCCGTGCTCAGCCCAATCGCTGCCGCACCTGGGCCGATCACTGCTCGCCTCAGCGCCGTGGAGGCCGTCCGCGCCATCGCCACCAGCGGCCTCGCCGACGAAGTCGCCAACGCAGTGCGCGAGGCGCTCGCGGCGATCGAAAGCGCTGCCCAGCCCGACATCCCGCTGATGCCCAGCGATTTCGGCGTGGCGCAACCGGTGCGCACGTTCTCCTTCTGAGCCGCAGAGCTCAGCCGCGTCGCGCGGCGAAGAACGTCTTCAGCAACTGACCGCACTCGTCGGCCAGCACTCCTGCCTCCACCGGTGGGCGATGGTTCAAGCGCACGTCGGCACACACTTCGTAGAGGCTGGCCACCGCGCCGGCCTTCGGGTCGGTGGCCCCGTACACGACCCGACCGATGCGCGCGTTCACCAGCGCACCGGCGCACATCACGCACGGTTCCAGCGTGACGTACAGCGTGCAGTCCAGCAGCCGCCAGTGGCCCACCACCGCAGCTGCGTCGCGAACGGCCAGCACCTCCGCGTGAGCCGTCGGGTCGCCGGTGAGCTCGCGTTCGTTGTGGCGGGCAGCGATCACCACCGGCCCGTCGGCGCTGTCACGCACCACGACGGCGCCGATGGGCACATCGTCGTGGGCCTCGGCCAGCTGCGCCTGGTCGATCGCCAGGCGCATGAAGGCAGCATCCGTGTCGGACCAGGCCATGAGCGGAGGGGGTGGGATTCGAACCCACGGAAGGTTGCCCTTCACACGCTTTCCAAGCGTGCCGATTCGGCCGCTCTCGCACCCCTCCCGGGTGGGCAGGAAGGGTAGCGGCACCGATAGGGTGGAACCACACCCGCTGGGTGTGGTGATGGTCGGGCCCTGTGCGACGGGCGTGCTGTGAACCAGGTCAGGACCGGGAGGTAGCAGCCTTCAGCGGTGTCTCCTGTGTGCCGCAGGCAACCTGGCCATCACCACACTCAGCGGGTGCCCGTCTTCTCCGCCAGCCGCTGCGCCCGACCCACCAGATCGGGGGCGCCCAGCCGTTCGGCCACCGCGGCGAACGCCGGCGTGGGGCCCTGCCAGCGCCAGTCGTCCACCGATCCCACGGGGACATCGAGCGCGATGGTGGCCACGGCGCGGAACAACAGGGCGTCGTCCAACTGGTCGGCCAGAGTGCGGGCCAGCTTCTCTGCGCCACGCAGGGCGGGCAGGCCCCACTCGCCGCAGGAAGTGGGAATCGCGTCGATCGTGCCGAACTTCGCCAGCACGGCAGCGGCGCTCTTGGCCCCCCAGCCGGGCAGTCCCGGGTAGCCGTCGGCCGAGTCGCCCACCAGCGCCAGGTAGTCGGCGATGCTGGCCGGCCCGACGCCGAACTTGGCGGTCACAGCTGCTTCGTCCACGATCTCGTCCTTGCGCCGGTCGTACTGCACCACCCGGGTGCCCTGCACGCACTGGCCGAGGTCCTTGTCCGGGGTGACGATCAGCACCTGCTCCACCCGTTCGTCCTCGGCGGCGACGGCCGCGGCCGAGCCGAGCGCGTCGTCGGCCTCCCACTCCACCATCGCCCACGTGGTGAACCCGCAGGCCACCAGAGCTTCCTCCATCACCGGGATCTGGTTCAGCAGCACCGGATCCATACCCGCGCTGGTCTTGTAGCCCGCGTACAGGTCGTTGCGGAAGCTCTCGATGACATGGTCGCTGGCGACGCCCACGTGGGTGGCCCCGTTGGCCACCAGCTGCAAGGTGCTGGCCACCACCCCCACCGCCGCGTCGTACGGCCCGGCGCTGCCGTGGCGCGACACCTGACCGAAATGCTGGCGGAACAGCTCGTAGGTGCCGTCGATGAGGTGAACCTTCATGGCGACCATTGTGGTCGGGAGCCAGAGCCGTCGCTGACCAATGTCTCAAGACTTGGGCAAGGTGCTCCGATAAGCTAAGCATGTTCTGCCAGGTGGACCCGCCGCGGGTTCGTTCGTTCGTGGAAGCAGGTGCTTAATGGCGACGCCTCAGCCCGGCCAGGGCCTTCCTGCGAACACGACGGAGGTGCTGGCCGCCACCATCGCCTCCGCGGTGGAACGTCAGCTCACGCAGTACGTGTCGGCGATGGCCCAGCAGGTCGATGCCACCCGTCAGTCCGTCGACGCCACGCGTGACGACCTGCGCAGCGAGTTCCACGCCGCCCACCTCAACCTGCAGGCGGCCATCGAGGCGCGCCTGGCGGAGTTCGCCGAACACCAGAGTGCCCGCCTGAAGGCCATCGAGAGCACCCTGATGGACGGTGGCGGCGGCGTCGGCGGTGGCTCGGTGGACACCGGCGAGCTGATCGCCCTGCGCGAACACATCGACGCTCAGAGCGCCGCTGCTCATGCCCGCATCGACGACCTGCAGCGCAGCGCGCGCCGGTTCGACGAGCAGACCTCTGCGCTGGTGCAGCACGTCAACGACACCACCATCGCCCTGTCCCAGCGGATGGACGACGGCAACCAGGCGCTGGCCAGCGCGCTGGAGGAGCGCCTCAGCCTGGTCCGCAGCACGCTGGAGGCCGTCGGCCCGGAGGTCCAGCGGCAGATCGGCGAGCATGCTCAACTGCTGACGCAGCGCTTCGACTTCACCGAGCACAAGATCACCGATCGCATGCTCGCCATGGAAGAGCGCGTCAACGAGCAGAACGGCACCAAGATCGCCAAGCTCGAGGCCACGCTCGGGCGCATCGGTTCCGGCTTCGACGACGCGATGGGGGCCTTGTCGCAGCGCATGCTCGAGCTGGAGAACCGAGTCGCAGAGGCCGTGCTGCAGGTCAACATCCTCGGCGAGAAGGTCAACACGGTCGACGAGGAAGCGATCAACAAGGTCAAGGACCAGCTGTCCTCCGCCGTCGGTGAAGTGATGCTCGTGCGCATCGAACTCGACCGCGTCGTGGCCAACACCGACGAGAAGGTGGACAAGGCCAACCTGCGCATGGCGGAGATCGAGGCGCTGCTCACCGACCAGATGGACGTCAGCGCAGCCGTGCAGCTCGAGCGCCTCGACGAACTCGAGCGCGCAGTGGCGATGCTCGACCCCGCACACCGCGGGGCGGGGGCCGCCACTGCCGTCCCCGGCCTCAGCGCCGTGCCACCGCGGCCTCCCATCCCATCCACCTCGCTGGGCAGCACCATCCCGCCAGCCGCGTCCAGCGAGCAGTCCCTGTCGTCGTTCTGACGGCAGGCTGCACGACCACCTCCACACACCATGGCCATCTTCAAAGCCACCAAGGATGCTCCCGCCCCGGAAGGCGAATCGATCGCCGAGTGCCAGCGCGTCGGGCAACTGCTGGTCGAGAACAACCAGGTGACGGCGGAGAACTTCGCGGCGGCACTGGCCAAGGCCAACGGCGACCTGCTGGCCTTCGCGGACGCGCTGCTGGCGGCGCACGGCGTCGGCCGCACCGAGTTGGCGCTCGCCATCTCTCAGGCCACTGGTGTGCCCGCGGTGGACACCAAGGGCATCGTCATCGCCGAGGAGCTGAAGGGCGTACTCGACGAGCAGGTCGTCCGCCGCAACTGCGCGGTCGCGGTGGCCGAGGAAGGCGGCACTCTCGTCGTCCTCTGCTCGGACCCAGCCCCCTCGCGCCGTCAGGCCATCGAGCAGGCCGCCGGCCGGCAGGTGAAGTTCTTCATCTCCGACCCGATGACGGTGCGCACCTTCATCGACACCGTGTACCGCGCCGATGCGGACATCGACCGGTTGGTGAAGTCACTCGACCTCACCGACGACCAGGCCCGCCTCGCCGCTCAGGCGGCCGAGATCAGCCTCGACGATCAGGCGCCGGTCATCCAGCTCGTGAACCGCATCGTCAGCCAGGCCATGCGCGACCGCACCTCCGACATCCACATCGAGCCGATGGACGAAGAGGTGCGCGTGCGGTTCCGCATCGACGGTCACCTCGTGGAGGCCTTCCGGCTGCCGATGGGTGCGCATGCCGCCCTCACCAGCCGCCTCAAGATCATGAGCAGCATGAACATCGTGGAGAAGCGCCGCCCGCAGGACGGTCAGTTCTCCACCACCATCGACGGCAAAGACGTGGACGTCCGTGTCGCCTCGGTGGCCACGGTGTTCGGCGAGAAGATCGTCATGCGAATCCTGGACAAAGGCCGGTCCATGATCGGCCTCGCGGAACTGGGCTTCCCTCGCGAGACCTACCTGCACTACTCGAAGATGATCCACTCGCCGTTCGGCATGGTCATCTGCGCAGGACCCACCGGCGCCGGCAAGACCACCAC
>CAZREK010000030.1:0-13752 GCA_964598965.1 uncultured Bifidobacterium sp.
GATGGCCTGCGTCAGCTTCAGGGCGAACTCCTCGGCGGTGTCAGAGATCACGAGGTTGGCGATGTCGAACTTGCTGTCGTTCAGCATCCAGCTCGTTGCGGCCGGGTAGGCGTAGAGTTCACCGCCCGGCGGTGCAATGGTGCGGAACACCGGCGTTGCCGTGGCGTTGCGGGTGCCGACGATGCCCACTCGGCGACCGGCCAGTAGCGACAGATCGCCTTGCACGAACAACACCGGCGGCGGCAACGGATCGTCCAACAGCGCGACCGGGTAGCGCGGGTCGCCCCAGGGCACGACCGCGACGTTCAGTTCCGTGCAGCGCACCCACAGCGCTTCCACGTCGGTCTGTGCAGCGGAGCGGGCCCATTGCGCGCGCCGAGCACCGTCGGCCATCACGTGGGCGATGTCCGGTGCTGCGGGCACCTCGCCGCGCACCAGTGCCCACGCGTGCGGGGGCGCGCAATGGCGCAGGAGCGAACCCAGGCGGGTGACGTTCATGCCAGACAAGCCGGCGAGCGCGGCCGCATAGGCCTCGGGGGGCAAAGCGGTCATCCGACACCCACCCGCGACGACACGGAGAGGCGCACGCGCATGTCCATCGCCAACACGACGTGCTCTTCCAGCACCAGCTCGCCGCCGCCCAACAAGTCGGCGATCGTGCGCGCCACGCGGCGGACTCGGTGGTAGCCGCGACCGGTGAGCACGTCGGCCTCCAGCTTGTCGCGCAGCACTCTGCGGGCGTCGGGGTGCAACGGCGCGAGCGCGTCGAGTTGTGCGGCTGGGATGGCTGCGTTGGTGATGCCGATGCGGTCGACAGCCCGCTGTCGCGCCAGCGCGACTCTCGCAGCCACCACGGCCGTGGGTTCGCCCCCGCCTTCGCCCAGCAGGTCGTCGACCCCCGGCCGGGCGACCCCGACGCGTAGGTCGAAGCGGTCGAGCAGCGGGCCGGACAAGCGGCGCAAATAGCGCAGGCGAGCCCCGTCGTCGCACTCGCATGCGCCCGGGCCTCCCCCGCCGCAGGGGCACGGGTTGGTGGCTGCCACCAGCAGGAAGCTGGCCGGCAGCGTGGCCGAAGCTTTCGCACGGGCGAGGCGGATGACGCCTTCCTCCAGCGGCTGCCGCAGCCCGTCCAGCACTGCCGGAGCGAATTCGCCCAGCTCGTCCAAGAACAGCACACCCCCGTGCGCCAGGCTGATCTCGCCCGGGCGCAAGGCGGTGCTGCCGCCGCCCACCAGCGACACCATCGAGCTGCTGTGGTGCGGGGCGCGGAACGGGGCACGCCGCACGAGGCCTCCGGCGGGAAGGCGGATGCCGGCCGCGGAGTGCACCATTGTCGCCGCCAGCGAAGCTGCAGGGTCCAACGGTGGCAACAGCCCGGGGATGCGCTGAGCCAGCATGGTCTTGCCCGACCCCGGTGGCCCGACCAGCAGCAGATGGTGGCCACCGGCGGCGGATACCTCCAGCGCCTGACGGGCCAGCGCCTGCCCGCGAACGTCGGCAAGGTCGGGCGCCGGCGGGTCGTCGTCCAGCAGCTCGCCCGCCGGCGGGTCGGGCCACGGCTCGATGGCCGCGAGCGCGAGCACGACCTCGGTGAGGTTGCTGCCCACACGAGCGGCCGAACCGACCACCCCTTGCGCCTCGCGGAAGCTGGCCGCGGGCACCACGTAGCTCAGATCCGGCCCACCATCGATGGCCAGCGCGGCCAGCATGGGGGCCACGCCCGGCACCGGGCGCAGACTGCCGTCCAACCCCAGTTCGCCCACCACCGCCAAACCCTGCAGTGCATCGACGTGCAGTTGCTCGCTGGCCGCGAGGAACGCGATCGCGATCGCCAGGTCCAGCCCCGAGCCGCCCTTGCGCTGGCCACTGGGGGCGAGATTCACCGTCACCCGGCACGACGGCCAGCGCAGACCGCTGGACAGCACTGCGGCACGCACGCGGTCGCGCGACTCGCGGCATGCTTCGTCGGGCAGACCGACGATCTGGAACGCGGGCAGGCCGTTGGACACGTGCACCTCGACGGTGACGACCCGGCCCTCCACGCCGAAGACGGTTGCGGAACGAACAGCGGCGAGCATGCGCACCTCCGACGACTGCGGCGCACACGCGCCGGTGGACGTGGGAGGGAACGGAACCCGGTTCCCCGACGGCTACGGCGGAACATATCGGAGGGCGTGTCGTTCGCCACCCTGTCGTGTTCGCGTGGGCGCGGCCTGGAAGAATCGCCGCCGTGCTCCCCCGCCTCACGCCACTGTTGCTCGTCATGTCCGGCGTGGCCACGCTGGTCGCCTGCAGCGACGACCCCGCGCAGCGCACGGAGGAGAACTACTGCAAGACGGTCAGCGAGCACCTCACCGACCTCAACGCCCCGGTGATCAACACTCAGGACGACATCGACCGGGTGGTGGCCGCCTGGCGCAACGTGGCGGCTACGGCTCCGTTGGCGGTGCAAGACGAGTGGTCGGCGATGGTCGACAATGTCGAGACCGCTTCCACCGTCGACCCGGCCGACGCCGCGTCAGTGCAGAGGGTTGCCGATCAGGCCCGGCGCACCGAGCCCGCGGCGAACAAGGTGATCCTGTACACGCAGACCACCTGTGGGATCACGATCGGCAGCGCGGTCACCGGGCCCTGACGCCGCCGCTACACACCGTCAGGTCAGAGAATCTCGCCGCGGCGGAGGATGACCTTGTCGACCAGACCGTAGGTCTTGGCCTCTTCGGCGGTGAACCAGCGGTCGCGCTCGCTGTCGGCCTGGATCTTGTCGAGCGGCTGACCCGAGTGCTGCGAGATCAGCTCGGCCATGCGCCGCTTGGTGTAGGCCAACTGCTCGGCCTGGATGGCGATGTCGGTGGCCTGGCCGCGCAGCCCGGCCAGCGGCTGGTGCATCATGATGCGCGCGTTGGGCAGGGTGTAGCGCTTGCCGGGGGCCCCGGCGGTGAGCAGGAACTGGCCCATGCTGGCGGCCATGCCCATGCAGACGGTGGCGACGTCGCAGCTGACGAACTGCATGGTGTCGTAGATCGCCATGCCGGCGGTGACCGACCCGCCGGGGCTGTTGATGTACAGCCAGATGTCGGCCTTGGGGTCTTCGCCCTCCAGGTACAACAGTTGCGCGCAGATCTGGTTGGCGATGTCGTCGTTGACATCCGTACCGAGCATGACTACACGGTTCTTGAGCAGGCGGTTGAACACGTCGAGGCGCGGGTCCATGCCGGAGTCGAGGGCCATCGGGCGGGTGGTGTCGCTCATGAGCGCAGGCTACCGTCCTACGACAGGATGACCGACGAACCCCGCCCCGACACCTTCGCCCCCAACGCCGACGAACTGCTCGATCACAACGTCCGTTACGCCGAACAGTTCGCCGACCACGATCTGGCCCTGCGCCCCAAACGCCGCTTGGCGATCGTGGCCTGCATGGACAGCCGCATGGACATCTTCCAGATGCTGGGCCTGGACCATGGTGATGCGCACATCGTGCGCAACGCTGGCGGCGTGGTCACCGACGACGTGATTCGCTCGCTGGTGTTGTCCCAGCGGCTGTTGGGCACGCGCGAGATCATCCTCGTCCACCACACCAACTGCGGTCTGCAGGCGATCACCGAGGACGCCTTCAAGGCCGAACTGGAGGCCGAGGTGGGCATGAAGCCGTGGTGGGCGCTGGAGTGCTTCACCGACCCGTACGCGGACACCCGTCAGAGCATGAACCGCCTGCAGCACAGCCCGTTCATCAGCCACAAGGACCACATCCGCGGGTTCGTCTACGACGTGCACGACGGCCGCCTGCACGAGGTCCAGCCGGACTAGCGCGCTCGCGACTCGCGCCACTTGGCGACGGTGGCCTCGACGTCCAGGGGCATCACCGTGCTGGGCGGGCCCTCGGCTCCGCGGCGGTTGACGTCGCGGATCTTGGCGTTGATGTCGTCGATGATCCCGCGCACGACTTCCTCGCGGCTGGCGTTGGCGATCGCCTCGCGGGCTTCCTCCAACTCCTTGCGAACCCGCAACGTGGGTGGCAGGTAGCTGAGCCGTTCCGCGCGCAGCTTGGCCTTCAGCCACCAGTCGTCGTCGTGGAACTCGCCGATGCCGGCCAGCGGCTTGCCGGTGCCCGGGAGGTTCTCGAAGTCGCCACGGGCGACACCCTGCGCGATCTGCTGGTCGACCCAGCTCTCCCAACTGGCACCCGGTGGCTTGCGGCCAGAATTCGCAGCGCTCACGTGCTCATCGTCGCACGCCGCTGAACACCACCGCGACGCGCTCGTGCGGGTCGACGTCGCCGCGCGCCGCCAGCAGCCCGGCCAGGCCCGCGGTGCCCGTGTGGCTGGCGTCGATGCCAGTGGTGCTGCACCCGACCTCGTTGGCCTGCAGCACATCGGTCTCGCCCACCACCACGGGCGACGCACCGGTGGCGCGCATGGCCGCCACCACCGGCAACCAGTCGTAGGTCTCGTCGTCGAGGATGCCGTCGGCTGCGGAGGACTGGACGTCCTCCCACGGCCACATCAGCTCGGTCCAGTGTCGGGCCGGATCGCCGTCCACCGTGCTCAACCGGGCCCAGGCACGTGCCAGCGGCGCGCAGGACTGCGTCTGCACCGCGTGCAGGCGAGGTGTGGACCCGCCCTCGGCAAGGCCGGCCGAGATGCACGCGGCAAAGGCTCCCGCACCGATCTGCACGAACACGCGCTGCAACGAGGGATCCTGGGCCGCCATCTCCCAACCGATCGTGCGACCACCGTCGAGGCACCAACCGTTCTCCGGGCCCTGCACGCTGAACGGCACCGCTCCCGCGGCCACGGCCTCGCGGAACCGGTGCACGCACGGGTCGCCCGGCGGGTCGGAGGCCGTGCGCGGGCAGTGCACCACTGTCGCCTGCAACTCGCGAAGGCGCGCCACCACCACGGGGTTGGCGGCCTCGGGCACGAACACGCGGATCGGCCAGCCCACCGACGCGGCCAGCGTGGACGCCGCCAGCGCGGCGTTGCCGCACGAGGCGATGGCGAGCGGGGGCCGAGCAGCCCGGCCAGACCACGGCGCCACGCCGCACCGCTCCGCTGTCAGCAGGTGCAACAGGATGGAGAACAGGTGACGCGCCTTGTGGCTGCCACCCACGTGGTGCGTCTCGTCCTTCACCCACACGCCGCCCTCGGCGGCGAACCCCAGCGCGTCGCTGAGCCCGTCCGCGCGAGCGAACGGGGTGAACACGAACCCCGTGCCCGCGACTGTGGCCACCTGCGCATCGACCTCACGCACCATCGCCACGCGGGCCGCGTCGTCCATCCCGCAGGAGGCGGCGAACGCATCCCACGCCAGCCGCGTACGGAAGGCGACGAACGGGTTCGGGTCGTCGGCCATCGGCGCGGCCGCGCCGGCGGACACGATCTGCAGCACATGGTGGCGGTCGTGGCCCGCTGCCGGGCAGCGCCACGACAGCGACGCGGAGATCGGCACCGCAGTGCCGCACACCGCGCACTGGAACCCGGTGACGGTCACGCGGACGCGCGCTCGTTGAACTCGCGGATCATGTCGTCCCACACCGGCAGCAGGCGACGCAAGCCACGCCAGAACGACTGCTGACGGCGTGCCTCGAACAGCTCGAACGGGGTGCCCTGCTGCTCCACCCAGGTGTAGTAGCCGAGGTTGAAGATGCGGTTGCGGTCGCGCTCGGTCAGCTCCATCGTGGCCGCGGTGTTCACGTTGGCGAGGTGCTCGCCCCACACCTGCGCGGCGTCGAGGTTGGTGAACCCGTTGCCGAAGTCGCGGGCGGTGATCTTGGTGTACTCGCTGGGGTACATCGCGGCGCCATCGGTGGCGACTGTGACGATTGCGTCGTCCGGGCCGAGGTCCAGCGCCTTGGCGGTGCTGATCGCGGCCAGCACGTTGCAGATGGAGGACAGACCGAAGTGCTGCAGGCTGTCGAGGATGGCCCGGGGCACGTGGCGACGGTCGGCGAGGTAGCCCAAGCCGTCCTCGCTGTTGAACATCGCGTACAACTGGTCGGTGGCGCGGTCGCTGACGCCCACCACCACGTCGGTGTTCATCACGTTGTGGATCAGCGGGATGTGCTTGTCGCCGATGCCCTGGATGTTGTGCTCGCCGAAGCCGTTCTCCAGCATGGTCGGGCACTCCAGCGCCTCGACGGCGACGATCTTGGTGCCGTAGTCGTCCTTCAATCGGTCGCCGGCGGCGATGGTGCCCGCCGAACCGGTGGCGCTGGTGAACGCGGCCAGCCGCAGGTCGCGCCCGCTGGCCGCGCGCGCCGCCTCGAACACGTGCCCCAGCGCGCGGCCGGTGACCTCGTAGTGGCCGAGGTGGTTACCGAACTCGCAGAACTGGTTGAGGATGAAGTTGCCCGGGTCTTTCGCGAGCGCGTTGCAGGCGTCGTAGATCTCCTTGACGTTGCTCTCGGTGCCCACGGTGCGGATGACGTCCTCGCGCGGGTTCTCGCACCAGCGGTCTAGCCAGTCGAAGCGCTCCTGGCTCATGCCGGCGGGAAGGATGGCCACGCCGCGCGAAGCCATGATGCGCGAGATGGCGATGCCGCCGCGGGCGTAGTTGCCGGTGCTGGGCCAGATGGCGCGGTGACGAGTGGGGTCGAACTGGCCGGTGACCACACGCGGCGCGAGGCACGCGTACGCGGCCAGCACCTTGTGGGCGGTGATCATCGGAAAGCGGTCACCGAAGGCGACGATGATCGGGCTCTCGATGCCCGTCAGCGACGAGGGCAGCACCACATGGTCGGGCTGCACCACGCGGTTGCCGGCCGTGTCGTTGTACCAGTGCACGCGCCACAGGTTGCGCGCGTCGGGGCCGTTCTTGTCCGCGTCGCCGACGGCGTCGGCGGGGATCTTCGAGGGGTCGGCCAGTTGGGCGAACGTGGGCAGTGTGATGCCGCGTTCGCGGAAGCGGGCGACGCTGTTCTCCAACGAGGCTGGGTCGACGACCCGGTCGGCCAACCCGAACTGGTTCTCGAGGGCGTGGGCGATCGGGTCGGTGCCGGTGCTGGCACCGGTGGAGGTGGACGTCATGGTTGACATTTTGTCAAAGCCGGAGGGTGAACGCGCTCACCCGCTTTGCGAAGTTTGCGCTTGCCATTCTCGGTAGGCTGCCGCCATGTCGGAAGCGGCGAACGACCTCTCCGGCGCCAAGCGGCGCATCATCGAGCGGCTCAAGCGCGCCGACTCGGCGACGGCGCCAGAACTGGCCGCCGAGTTCGGTCTCACCGACACCGCGATCCGCCAGCACCTCGAGGCGCTGGAAGCTGTGGAGCTGGTGGAGCGCGTCGTCGCACCCAGCAGCGGCCGCGGCCGCCCGCCGGTGCATTGGCGCCTCGCTCCGGCTGCCAGCTCGCTGTTCGCCGACCGCCACAGCGACCTGACGGTCGACATCATCACCAGCATCCGCAGCGCCCTCGGCGAGGAGGCGCTGGACAAGGTGGTCAAGGCCCGCGCCGAGCGCCAGCTGGCCAATTACCTGGCACGCATCGAAGGCGCCACGACGGTCACCGAGAAGGTGCACCGCATCGCCGAGCTGCGCAACGCGGAGGGGTACCTCGCCGAGGCCATCGACGGTGACGGCGAGGTGACGCTGGTGGAGCACCACTGCCCCATTCGCGGTGCCGCCGACTCGTGCGCCGGGCTGTGCAGCGCCGAACTGGAGCTCTTCCAGAAGGCAGTCGGCGCGGAGGCCACCGTCGCCCGCGAGCAGCACGTGCTCGACGGTGGCCAACGCTGCGCCTACCGCATCACCTTGCGCTGAACGAGAGCTTCAGGCCCGGCGGCGAGCCACGACACGAGCAGTACCACCCAGCACGAGCAACCCTGCAGCGAGCAAGGCCAATGCTTGCGACTCGCTGCCGTTGTCCGGCAGGCCTGCGCCAACACCGCCGGTCTGCTCTGCCGACACGGTGCAAGAGAGGTGCAGCACGAAGTTGCCCTCGCTGAGACTGTTGCTGTGGATCACCATGTCGCCGGTGATCGTGCCCTCGGAGGTGGCGTCGCACTGGATCTTGGTTGCGTGCGACGTACCCGCCAGTTCTTGAGACGACGAGACGTTGGGGCCGTACACCAGCGTGAAGCCGGCCGGCATGTCGATGGAGTAGATCGTCAGGTTGTCGTACTGGACGGTGTGGGCGTCGTTCCAGTCATCGGCACCGATCGCGAGGTCGGTGTAGAAGCTGTGCGTACCAATGGTGGTCGCTGGAAACGTGAGCGTCTCCGCGCCGCTGGCAAGGTCGGCAACCGGGCTGATGCTGGGGTGGTACACCAGCAACTCCGGCGATACGACGCAGCCCATGCACGCCGGCACTCTGGCCGACGACGCGGAGGGAACGGCAGCGACCGCCACCGGCGCCACGGTCGCGAGACCGGCACCGATGGCGGCGACTGACGCGAGCAGTGCAAATCGACGCATGGCCCGAACTTAGCGGACCACAACACCCCGACGACGGGAGACCGTCACGAACGCCCAGCCGGCACCCATCAGCACGATGGCGATCGCACCGCTCCACGCAGCCCCGACAGGACCGGTGTGGGGGAACTCGGCATCGGTGCCCGCTTCGACGGCAACGTCACCGCAGTTCAGAGTGAACGTGTAGCTGCTCTCGGTCTCCTGCACCGGAATGCTGATCTGGAATGCACCGGTGATCGCCTGCTCCTGTGCGTTCATGCAGGAGAGGGTGAAGTAGGACGGCAGGCCACCGTGGGCGAGCACGTTGGTGTCCTCGTACTGGCCGGTGATCGGACCGGCAGGCTGGACGACCACCGGCAGCAAGGTGAGCGCCTGCTGACCGTCCCCGCCGTTGTACAGCCACACCGGACGCGACTCACCCGGATCCATCGACAGCACGCCACCCTGGGGCACGGTGTTGCCCTGGTAGTCCGTCACCTCCAAGGTGCCGTTGTCCGCGCCGTCGACGACCTTGCACAGCACGTGGACGACGAAGTCCGTATGGGTCGGATCGGTGGAGGTGATGCCCACCGTTCCGATCTTCGGGTCCGAACCCGGCGTTGCGCTGGAGGCATCACAACTGATTCGCAGTGCCTTCGTGTAACCCGGGAACAGCGGACCGGTCACGCTGGATTCGATGTTGAAGCCGGAACTCACAGTGACGGACGTGATCTCCAGTTCGGCGTCGCCCTCGTTCCCCACCACCAGCACGATTTCGGTGGTCTGGCCCACACCGGTGGTGCCCATGTCGACGTCACCCAGGTAGGGCACGAGGATCGCACCCGGTTGACGGCGCACCGCCAGCGCGCCCGCGGGGTCCGCGTGGGCCGTCGTGGCGAAACAGGAAATGGAGGCAAGAAGGGCGATCGACGCAACTCGAAGCAGTTTCATGTCCGACAGTGTCGGACCGACGGTGCGCACCCGCCTGAGCAGTGACTACTCAGGCGGCATGCTCGGGTTACCCAGTCGCGCCGACCTCACACGGGTCTGCGTGCCAGCACGAGCACGGCGAGCCCACCCAACAACGCGTAGGAGGCCGCAGCGAGCAACAACTCGGGCGTGCCACCTGTGAGAGGGATGCCGGCGAGCGACCCGGTGGAAGTTGCGGCGGTCACCGTGCAAGTGAGGTGGATGGTGAACGCACCCTCGTCGGGGTCATCGCTGGTGATCACCAGATCACCGGTGAACACACCCTCGCTCGATGCATCGCAGCGAACTCGCGCTAACACCGAGGCGCCACTGTTGATGGTGCCGGGCGAGGCAGGTCCGGCTGTGAGAGTGAACCCGTTCGGGACGGCGATGGTCGCGATCTGTAGGTCGTCGAGGTCCTGTATTGCCCCTATGGCGAAGTCGTCGAACGTCACCGGCGTTCCCCTCGGCGTGGAGCCGAGGTCGAACGTCGCCGCACCCGACGCAATCTGCGTGCCCGACGAGCGATAGTGCACCTCGATGTCCTGCGAGTTGTTGCACCCGTAGCACAGGTGGATGCCCCGGCCGAGTGGCGGCGCAGCCTCGACCTGCGCGACCGATGGAACCCCGAACCCCACGCACAGACCCACCCCGATGCTGCAACGAACAGCGAGACGGGCGGCGCGCCGGAACGAGGTCACGCACCAACGCTAGTGACGGCTCACCGCCCGCAGGCGGACCACGTCAGCGGCGAGACGTGGATCTCAGGCGCTGGTGGCGGCCCGGCGCGAGGTCAGCCACAGGCCGGCACCCACAGCGAGCAACAGTGCGGCGACTGCGGAGCCCCACAACGTGAGCCCGCTGCCCGTGGGCACGTCACCGAGCGACCCGCCATCAGTCGAGACGCAGTGCACGGTGAACGTGTAGTAGTCCTCCCATGCACCGACGGGGATGGAGATCACGAAGTCGCCAGTCACCGGCTCACTCGTCTGCGGGTTGCGGCAGCTGAACTGCAGGTAGGACGGGAGGCCGCCGGACGGAACGCGCGCTTCGGCGACGTAGAAGTCCGAGACCTGGATGCCGCCCGCAGGAGCGACCTGTGCGGGGAACAGGTTCAGGTTGGCAGTACCGACACCGGTGTTGAAGATCCAGACAACAGCGCCAGCGCCCGCGTTGAGCGTGACCGATCCTGAGCCATCAGGAATGGGGTCATTACCGTCGGAGAGCAACTCCACCGTGGGCGTACCGGTTCCGTTGGTCGAGCACGAAAGGGTCGCCGTGAACGCCCCGTACGGATCGTTGCTGGGAATGGTCAGCGCGCCACTGGCCGTGTTGTCGCAGCTGAGGCGCAGGTTCGCGGTTGCGCCAGCCCCCACCGAAGTGTTCGACGGGTCGTACACGAAGCTGAAGCCTGCCGGCACTGTGATCGTCCCGAGATCGAGGGCAGCATCGCCCTCGCTGGAGAGGGTGAGGAAGAACTCGAACGACCCGTCGCTGGTGCCCACGTCGAGCGAGCCACCGTCGGCCAGCGTGTGATCCTTGTAGTACTTGACCACAAGTGCCGGCCCGGCGGCGTGAGCGACGGGAGCAGCCGCCAGCACCAACGGGGCGGCGAAAACGGAGAGGGCCAGCAGGGCGCGACGCATGGGGCGAAAACCTACTGGACGATTCGCTCGGAACTGAACCTCAGCGGGTGCCGCAGCGTTGCGTCAGACGGCGGCGGAGCGTCGCGAAGTGAGCCGCAGACCGGCACCTGCGGCCAGCAAGAGCGCCGCAATCGCCGAGCCCCACATGGTGAGACCACTGCCGGTGGGGACATCGTCCAACGAACCGCTGGCGACGCAGTGCACCGTGAACGTGTACTCGGGAAGGTCCTCAGTTTCGACGTGCACGACGAAGTCGCCGACAACCGGGTCGTGCGTCGTCAAGTCCGCACACGTCACTCTCCACGCAGTGGATGCTCCGCCGAACGGCACATGGCCGTAGTTGGTGTAGGCGCTGTGGCTGCCAGCGAGGTCGGTGGGGCTGGTGTTGACGTCGGTGATGTCCAGCGTCGACGACCCACCGCCGCGGTTGTGGATGTCGACCGCGGCACTTCCGCCCGAGGGAATCGTGAGAGCGCCTGTGCCGTTCGGGATCGGGTCGCCCGCCATTGTGGTGATGTCCATTGCGGGCACCCCAGTGCCGTCCAGCGAACAGGTGACAGTGGCGCTGAAGGTCGTGGTGTTGCTGGGAATCGTCATCACACCAGAAGCCGTGGCGTTGCACATCAGACTGGCTGTCTGCATCAACCCAGGGGCGACGGTCTTGCCCGAAGGGTCGACGATGAACGCGATCCCGGCCGGCAGTGTCGCCGTGCCGAGGACGAGATCCTGATCACCATCGTTGACGACGTATGCCGAGAGATTGAAAGAGGTGTCTCCGGTGCCCATGTCGAGCGTGCCACCGTTGGCGAGGGTCTGGCTGGGGTAGTACTCGAACCGCAACACCGGGCCCGTCGCAGCCTGGGCGGGGTTGGCGGCGGTTGCCGCGGCCAGGGCGGGCAGGGCGAACAGGGCCACGGCGGCAAGGCGAAGGCGGCGCATGGCTCAAGAAAGTAGCGGGCGCGATCCATCGGTTGCGTACTTCGCCGTCCGGCTACCGTTCCCGCCATGGCCGATCTCACCATCGGCGGGCTCATCGATCCCGCCCAGCACACGCGCACCGACAAGAACGTCGCTCTCCCCAGCGGCGACTTCACCACACATGGGGTGATCGTGGGCATGACCGGGTCGGGCAAGACCGGTCTGGGTGTGGTGCTGGTGGAGGAAGTCCTTTCCGCCGGTGTGCCCGCCCTGCTGATCGACCCCAAGGGCGACCTCACCAACCTGTGCCTCACCTTCCCGTCGCTCGCGCCCGCCGACTTCCAGCCGTGGGTCAACGAGGGCGATGCGGCGAAGGCCGGCCAGAGTGTCCCCGACTTCGCCGCCGCGCAGGCCAAGGCCTGGACCGACGGCCTCGCGGGTTGGGGCATCGGTCCGGACCGCATCGCCGCCCTGCGCAAGGCCACCACGTTCACCGTGTACACCCCCGGCTCGTCCGCCGGTGTGGGGCTGAACATCGTCGGCTCGTTGCAGGCGCCCGAGCAAGGCGCCGACCCCGAGATCGTGGGCGACGAGATCGAGGGCTTCGTCAGCGGGTTGCTGGGCCTGGTGGACATCGAGGCCGACCCGCTGTCCAGCCGCGAACACATCCTGTTGTCCAACCTGGTGCTCAACGAGTGGACCGCGGGCCGCAGCCTGGACCTGCCGACGTTGGTGGGCATGGTGATGACCCCGCCGATCCGCAAGTTGGGCGTGTTCGACCTCGACCAGTTCTTCCCGCAGAAGGATCGCCAGGCCTTCGCGATGCGCCTCAACGGGCTGCTCGCCTCGCCGTCGTTCGGCGCGTGGATGACCGGCCCCGCGCTCGACATCGACTCGATGCTGCGCACACCCGATGGCCGCCCGCGCTGCGCGATCGTCACCACCGCGCACCTGTCCGACCAGGAGCGCCAGTTCGTCACCACGTTGGTGCTCTCCAAGCTGGTCACCTGGATGCGCCGCCAGAGCGGCACCACCGACCTGCGCGCGCTGCTGTACATGGACGAGGTGGCCGGCTACCTGCCGCCCACGGCTGCGCCGCCCACCAAGAAGCCGATCATGACGCTGATGAAGCAGGCCCGCGCGTTCGGCGTTGGCGTGGTGCTCAGCACCCAGAACCCGGTGGACGTGGACTACAAGGCGCTGTCCAACGCAGGCACCTGGATGATCGGTCGCCTGCAGACCGACCGCGACAAGCAGCGTCTGCTGGACGGCATGAGCGCCGCCGCGGGTGGCGTGGACATCGGTGCGGTCAGCGACACGATCAGCGGCCTCGCCAAGCGCGAGTTCGTGCTGCGCCGCGCCGGCAAGGACAAGCCGGAGGTGTTCACCACCCGCTGGGCGATGAGCTACCTGCGTGGCCCGCTGACCCGCGACCAGATCGCCACGCTGATGCAGGACCAGAAGGCCGCCCAGCCGGCTGCACCCGCGCCTGCGACGCCTGCTGCACCGGCCGTGGCCGCTGCACCCGCGGCCCCTGCGGCCCCCGCGGCCATCGCCGCCGATGCCAGCCCTGTCGCGCCGCAGGTGGCCGACGGCATTCCCGTGCGCTGGGCCGACCCTGCCGCACCCTGGGTGGCCGCCGTCGGTGGCGACCCGCGCGGCACGCGCTGGTCGGCAGCCATCGTCGCTCGCGTCGCACTTCGCTACGACGAGGACAAGGCCGACCTGGTGCACGACGAGGAATACGAAGCCGTGCTGCACCCGCTGCCCGAACAGTTGGACGCCTCGCGTGCGATCGGGGTGGACTACGACGACCGCGACCTGCGCACGGAAG
>CAZREK010000031.1:0-13409 GCA_964598965.1 uncultured Bifidobacterium sp.
ACGGAGTCGGCGCCGTCCGCGCAGACCTCGTGTGCGACCACCTCGATGCCGTGCTCGCGCAGGTAGGCCACCATTCCCGCGCCGCCCGTGTCCTCACGGACGCCGGCCATCACCCCGTCGCTGACGGTCAACACCTTGGCGTGCAGCGGGGCGTCGCTCATGAACGGCGACGGTAGCGCAGCAGGATCATCCCGTCGGTGCCGGCATCGTGCGGCAACACGCGCCAGCCCGAACCGTACGAGCGCCACTGGCCGGCCTCCGGTCGCTCGCTGATCACGTCGAACCCGTCGGGCACGGGATGGTCGATCGACTCTGCGGCCAGGAGGGTGCACACGCTGTAGGTCAGTGTCCCGCCCGGGCGCACGAGCCTGGCCGACTCCGTGATGATCCCCCGCTGCAATGCGGCGAGGTCGGCGACGTCCTTGGCCTGCACGCGCCAGCGCGCGTCGGCGCGGCGGCGCAGTGTGCCCAACCCGCTGCACGGCGCATCGATCAGCACATGGTCCACCGATCCAGCTCGGAACGGGCTTCGTGTCGCGTCCGCGACGACCGGAACTGCCGAAGATGCCGCGACATGAGCGATGTTGGAGGCGATGAGGCGGACCCGGTGCGGCTGCAGGTCGGCGGCGATCACCATCGCGCCTGTCGCCGCGATCGCAGTCGCCTTGCCACCAGGGGCCGCACACACGTCCACCACCAGCTCGCCGGAGCGGGCAGGAACTGCCGCGGCCACCCACTGTGAGCCCAGGTCCTGCACGTAACCGTCCTCGCGTTCGGTCAGTTCGGCGGGTTCGTTCATCGTCGCCAACGTGGCCAGCGCGTCGTCGTGACCCAGCTCGGCCAACAGCCGCTCCACGATCCAGTCCGGGTAGCTCAACTGGGTTGCGTCGTTGGGCCACCGCATCGGCGTGTTCGCCACACGGCGCAGGACGGCGTTGGCGAACCCGCGCACCCGCTTGGGCGCCAACTCCACGGTTTCGCCCACTGCGGCGTGGGCGGCGACACCGGCGAAGTGCAGTTGGTACGCGCCGAGTCGCAGCAGGGTGCGTACCTCCGGCGCCGGCTCGGCGGCGACGAAGCGGTCCACGAGCGCATCGCACGCCCGACGCATGCGCGTGGTGCCGTACACCAGCTCGGTGACGAAGCGACGGTCACGGTCACTCAGACCGCTGCGATCCAGCTCGCCGGACACCACCAGGTTGGCGTACGCGCCCTCATGGTCGATGCGCTGCAAGCACCGCAGCGCCACCGCCCGCGAGGACTGGGTCGGCTTCACTGCCACGTTTCGCCCGCTACCGGACGCGCGCCGCGCAGGAAGTCGGAGGTGCTCATGGCCCCCTTGCCCTCGGGCTGCACGCTGGTCGGCTCCAGTCGGTCATCGACAACCTCGGCGGACAGCACCTTCACCCGCTTGCCGCGGAATGTCGTCCAGGCGCCCCCCAGTCGCACCAGCCGGTCCAGCTCGACCGCGGGGCGCGACCAGTCGAGGCGCAGTTCCTCCGGACGGATCTTGGCCGCGTAGAGCGGCTCGCCCACCTGCGGCACCGGCTGCGGCAACGGACCAGCCAGGCAGCGCACCAGCTGCTCGGTGCCCAGCGCGACCAGATCGCGGCGCAGATCATCGGCCGTCGCCCGCGGGCCGATGGGAACGCGCACCTCGTCGTACACGCCGCCGGTGTCCAGACCTTCCTCCACCGCCATCAGGCAGGTGCCGGTCTCGGTGTCGCCGGCCAACAGTGCTCGTTCCACCGGGGCAGCCCCACGCCAACGCGGCAGCAGCGAGAAGTGGATGTTGACCATCGGCACTTCCGCCAGCACGTGCGGCTTGATGATCTGCCCGAAGGCCACCACCACGCCCAGCTCGATGCCCTTGCCCAGCACGTCGTCGACCGAGTGGCTGACGGGCAGGCCCAGCTCCAGAGCGGCCGCCTTCACCGGGCTGGGGCTCAGTTCGCCACCACGACCGCGGCGCTTGTCGACACGAGTCACCACGATCGCGACGTCGTGCCCGGCGTCCACCAGTGCGCGCAGCGGCGGCACCGCCATCTGCGGCGTGCCGAGGTAAGCGAGGCGACGCCTCACGGTTGCCTCACAGCAGGCGCAGGCGGCGCTTCTGCGTCGGCTGTGCGGGCTGTTCCTGCAGCGCGCGGTATTCGGCGAGCGCAGCCTTGCGCTGATCCGGGGTCATCCGGTCGAACATCAGCACGCCGTTGAGGTGATCGATCTCGTGCTGGAACATGCGGCCCATCAGCTCGCTGCCCTCGAGCTCGATCTGGTTGCCGTCCACGTCGAGACCGCGCACCAGCACGTGGTTGGGGCGCAGAATGTCCACGTAGAGGTCGGGGATGCTGAGGCAGCCCTCGCTGTACACGAACTCGCCGTCGCTCTCCACGATCTCCGGGTTGATGATCGCCATCGGCTGCTCGTCGATGTCCCACACCACGATCTGCTTCTGGACACCGATCTGGGGCGCCGCAAGGGCGAGACCGGAGTCGCTCTCGTACAGCGTCTCGAACATGTCGTCGATGAGGCGCGCGATCTTGCCGTCCACCTCGGCGACGGCGTGCGCCTTGGACTTCAGCACCGGGTCGCCATATGTACGGATCGCGTATGCCACGAGGTGCAAGGCTAGCGACCGATGCCTGCACCCGGATCGCACTACTTCGACGAGGAGGCCTCCGCCGAGTCGTCACCCAGGGACGTGGTGCTGCTGCTGCCCGACCAGCAGTTGACGCTCACCACCGACCGCGGCGTGTTCGGGTATGACCGCGTCGACGCGGGCACGAAGTTGTTGCTGCTGAAGGCTCCCCCTCCCCCGCCGACCGGCGACCTGCTGGACCTCGGCTGCGGGACTGGCTCCATCGCGCTGACGATGGCGCGACGGTCACCGGCGGCCACCGTGTGGGCGATCGATGTCAACGACCGCGCCCGCGACCTGTGCCGCCGCAACGCCGACCGCAACGGCCTGTCCAACGTGCGCGTCTGCCACCCCGACGAAGTCCCCGCCGACGTGCGATTCGCCGCCATCTGGAGCAACCCCGCCATCCGCATCGGCAAGCCGGCGTTGCACGCGATGTTGCTGCGCTGGCTGCAACGCATGACCGACGACGGCGACGCCGTCCTCGTGGTGCAGAAGCACCTCGGCAGCGACTCCCTGCAGGCCTGGCTCAGCGCACAGGGGTTTCCCACCACTCGGCTGAACAGCTCCGCCGGCTACCGCATCCTGCAGGTCACGCGCTGACAGCCGCGTGCGCCGGGATCTGGTGGCGCAGCCGATAGAGCCCGGCGATACCCAGCACACTTCCGGCCAGCGGAATCAACCACACCGCCGACAGGGACCGCTGCATCACCGCGCCGCCCACCGTGAACGACAGCCCGGTGCAGACTTGGAACACCATCGTGGACAGCCCGAAATAGCGACCGACCAACTCCGGCGGGGCAAGGTCGGACGTCAGCGGCGTGCGGACAGCACCGAGGATCGCCTCACCGAACCCACCGCACACCTGCGCAGCAGCGATGAACCCCACAGCGACACCCGCGGCCACGTGCGGAGTCACCAACATCAGCAGGAAGGCGCCGACGAACCAGGCGTTCATCCCCATCAGCCACGACATGCGCTTGCCGCCGCTGATCCACTTCAGCGTGGGGAGTTGGCTGAGCGCCACACCGGCCGACCCGACGGTGAACAGGATGCCGATCGTCAGCTTGTCGATCCCGATCGTGGAGGCGTACGCGGGTGTCACTGCCCACAGGAACCCGAAGCCGAGAGCGATCGAAAGACCGGTGACGAGCAAGCGAACGAAGAAGCGGTCGCGCAACACGACCGCGAAACCCTCACCCTTGCCCGCGCGGTCCTCCTTCGGCACACGCCCGTGAGGCAGGAACGGCAAGACGCCGAGAAACAGCACGTAGGTGGCCGCGTTGACCGCGAACAGCCAGTAGAACGCGTGCACCGTGGTGTCGTGCAGCAGCAGACCACCGACGACACCACCCATCGCAGCACCAAGGTTCAAAGCGGCGCGCTGCCACGCCATGACCGTCGGACGTTCGGCCTGTGTGACGATCAGGCTGAGCAGCGCAGCCTGCGCGGGGAACCACAACGCGTTGCCCACCCCGAGCAACACGGACACTGCGACCGCCGCGGCGAAGCTCTCCACGAAGGCGTAGGCCACGGCGGACACGATCGACACCACGCAGCCCATCGTCAGCACACGCCGTGCGCCGAGATGATCCGACAGGAACCCGGCCACCGGGGTGAGGATCACCATCGCGAAGCTCATCATCCCTGCAGCCAGACCCGCCTGGCTGAGCGGGATGCCGCGGATCTCGTGGAAGTAGATCAGGACGAACCCGTAGAGGGCGGCAGACCCGATCATGTTGACCACGGTGGCCGCCATGAACCACTTCAGCGCAGGGCTGAAGGAACGGAAGCCAGGGCGAGACACGGAGGAGCAGGCTAGGCGGCAGTGACGACGCCGCAGCGGTGCATTTCGCTGCCGCCGTCAGACACGCAGCGGATCGACCGCGATACGCAGGCGCGAACCCTTGGGGCGCGGTGCCAACTCCAGCGCGGCCCCCAGTTCCTCCCACGATCCGGCGCGCAGCAACACACCCTTGGCCGTGGATGCTGACTGCAGGCCGGTCTCGGCCACGAACTCCACCGCACCCTCACCCTCCACGGCCGCCAACGCACCATACGGCGGCAGCGCGAACAGGCGGCGCCGCGCGAGCTCGCCGTCCATCACCCGCTGCGGGTCGGCCAGCACCACGGCCTGCAGCAGCTCGTGGCGGGGGGTGTGCGTCTGCACCAGCACCTTGCCGCCCGCGCTGCGCGGGCCGACCAACCGACCGGCGCGAACCAATAGCGCGAGCGCCTGTTCGGTGGCTCGATAGCGCGGGGCCAGCAGTTCAGCGTCGAAGTCGAGAAAGGCGACGACATCGACACCACGCACGCGGTGCAGTACGGCCTCCGTGCCCACGTACACGTCGGCCTCGGGCAGGCCACTGTCGGTGTCGCCGGTGACGGCCACCACCGGTCGGTTCGCCGCCGCCTCCAGCTCTTCGCGCAATCGGGTGACCCCCGGCTTGACGTTGGCGATCGCACTGGAGCCGCAGTCCTGGCACACGGCTGGTCGGGCGGTGCCGCAGCGGCGACACACGAAGCCGCCGTCGTCGGCCTGCGCCACCGCAGCTGAACACTCGGTGCAACGTTGGATCACCTTGCACGAACGGCACGCCATCAGCCGCGCTCGACCCGTCGTGTTCAGCACGCACACGACGCGCTTGCTGTGGTCCCGCAGCGATGCGATCAGCGCAGAGGACAGCAGTGAGCGCTTCCACGGCTCCTCGTCACTGCGGTCGACCACGTCGATGAACGGCCAGCCGTTGACCCGCTCCGACGCACTCGCGTACTGCACAGCCGCGCCCGCCCAGTGCACGGCCACTGCCGTCGGGCAGGGCGACACCAGCACACACGCGCCACCGGCGCGGCGGGCACGCTCGATCGCCACGTCGCGCGCGTGCCACGTCGGCGTGCGTTCCTCCTGCAGCGCTTCGTCGTGCTCGTCGAGCACGACGATCGTGCGCAGGTCAGGACACGGCGCCCACACCGCCGAGCGGCCACCCACCACCACGTCCACGCCAGCGGCAGCTGCCGACCACTCGTCCGGCACCAGCGCCACGGTCAGACCGGCTTTGCGCAGGCGGCGAGCCACAGCGCCCGCTGCACGCGGCGAGGGGTGGATGACGATGGCCGGCCCACCGTCGCGCACCAAGTCGGTGATCATCGGTAGCGGATCGGTCAGCGGGGCGATCCAGCGCAACCCCTCCGCCGTGCCACCCGCGGCGTGCACCGTGCGCCGGCGTGCCGGCACGCGAGCAACCATCGTCGGCGGGTCGGCGGCCACCAGGAACGGGCGGATGCGGGCGGCACCCCAACGCTCCGATGCCCACTCGGCCAGCTCGATGAGTTCGGCAGAGGGTCCCACCGACGACCACTTGGCGATCGGCAGCAGGCGCTCGACCGGCAGCTCGCCGTCGGGCGGCCCCAGCCACACCACCCAGCCGCCGACGCGACGGCCGTGCAACGGAACGCGCACCATCGAACCCACCGCGATGCGGTCGCGCATCGAGTCGGGGACGAGGTAGTCGAACTGCTTGTCGAGACCGGTGACGTCGGGGACGACCCGCGCGACCAGTACGGGCGATGGCTCGCCCGCGGTGCTCACACGCCGACGGCCCGCATGAAGGCGTCGAGGCGGCTGGTCTGCTCCCAGGTGAACTCGGGCAGGTTGCGGCCGAAGTGGCCGTAGGCAGCCGTCTTCCGGTAGATCGGGCGCTTCAGGTCGAGGTCGCGAACAATCGCGCCGGGGCGCAGGTCGAACGTCTCGCGGACAGCCTTCACGATCTGCTCCTCGGACACCTTGGCGGTGCCGAAGGTGTCGACCAGCACGCTGACCGGGTGCGCCATACCGATGGCGTACGCGACCTGCACCTCGCAGCGAGTGGCGGCGCCGGAGGCAACCACGTGCTTGGCCACCCAGCGGGCGGCGTACGCAGCCGAACGGTCGACCTTGCTGGGGTCCTTGCCGGAGAACGCGCCGCCACCGTGACGGCCCATGCCGCCGTAGGTGTCGACGATGATCTTGCGGCCGGTGAGGCCGGTGTCGCCGTGCGGGCCACCGATCACGAACTTGCCCGTCGGGTTGACGTGAACCTCGTAGTTGTCGTCGGCGAACTGCGCGGGCACGACCGGACGGATGACCTGCTCGATGAGGTCGGGGCGAATCACCGTGTCGCGGTCCACGCCGTCCTGGTGCTGGGTGCTGATCAGCACGTTGTTGAGGCGGATCGGCTTGCCGTTCTCGTACTCGACGCTGACCTGGGTCTTGCCGTCGGGGCGCAGGTACGGGATGGCGCCGCTCTTGCGCACCTCACTGAGGCGCTCGCTGAGACGGTGCGCCAGCCAGATCGGCATGGGCATGAGATCGGGCGTCTCGTCGCAGGCGTAGCCGAACATCATGCCCTGGTCGCCCGCACCCTGCAGCTCAAGCTGGTCCTCGGCGTGGCCGGTGGCGCGCACCTCTTCGCTCTTGTCCACGCCCTGGGCGATGTCGGGGCTCTGCTCGTCGATCGACACGATCACACCGCAGGTGTTGCCGTCGAAGCCGTACAGCGCGTTGTCATAGCCGATGCCGTTGATGACCTCGCGGGCCAGCTTGGGGATGTCCACGTAGGCGAAGGTGGTGATCTCGCCCGCCACGACGCACAGGCCGGTGGTGAGCAGCGTCTCGCACGCCACACGACCGTGGGGGTCCTCCGCCAGGATGGCATCGAGCACGGCGTCGCTGACCTGGTCGGCCATCTTGTCGGGGTGACCCTCGGTGACGCTCTCGGAGGTGAAGGTGTAACGGCTCACTTGGTATTCCTCTGGCTGGTGGGGTTGGTGCTCGCAGCGCGAATCCCGGCCACAGTAGTCAGGATTGCGTTCGCGATGGATCTCTTGTCGGTGAGCGCCACCGTCTCGACCACGCCGCCGGGGCGCACGAGGGTGACGGCGTTGGTGTCGTGCTGGAAGCCGACACCGGGTGCGCTGACGTCGTTGGCGACGATCAGGTCGAGGTTCTTGCGCTGCAACTTGCCGGCGGCGTTGGCGAGCAAGTCGCTGGTCTCGGCGGCGAAGCCCACCAGCACCTGACCGGCCGGCTTGCCGGCGCCGAGGCCGGCGAGAATGTCCGGAGTGGGCTCGAGCACGATCTGCGGAATGCCCTGGTCCTTCTTCAGCTTGCCCGCGGCCGCGGCCACTGGGCGGAAGTCGGCCACTGCCGCGGCCATCACGATCACGTCGGCGCTGGGTGCCAACGCCTGCAGCGCGGCCTGCATCTGTGCAGCAGTCTCCACTTGGTGCAGTTCCACGCCTGACGGAACGGGCAGATCGACGGTGGACACCAGGCTGACACGAGCGCCGCGCTCGGCGGCCTCGGCGGCGACGGCGTAGCCCTGCTTGCCGCTGGACCGGTTGGCGATGACCCGTACGGCGTCGATGGGTTCGCGGGTGCCACCAGCGGACACCACGACGTGCAGCCCGGCGAGGTCGTCGCCACCGGCGAACAGCGCCTCCACCGCGGCCACGATGCGCTCGGGGGCCGCCAAGCGACCGGCGCCCATGTCGCCGCCGGCCAAGCGGCCTTCCTCCGGGTCGACCACGTGCACGCCGCGGGACCGCAGCGTGGCGACGTTGGCCTTCACCGCCGGGTGCTCCCACATCTCGGTGTGCATCGCCGGGCACACCATCACCGGAGCGCGGGTGGCGATGAGGACGTTGGTGAGCAGATCATGGCTGTACCCGTTGGCGTAGGCGGACAGCAGACGGGCCGTCGCCGGAGCCACCAGGATCAGATCGGCCGACTGCCCGAGACGGGTGTGCGGAATCGGGCTGGCTTCGTCCCACAGGCTGGTCTGCACCGGCTCGCTGGCCAACGCGGACAGGGTGGTGCGACCGATGAAGTGTTCGGCGCCCTCGGTCATCACCGGCACCACATGAGCACCGGCGTCGACCAGGCGGCGGCAGACCTCGACGGCCTTGTACGCGGCGATACCACCGGTGACCCCGAGCACGATGCGCTTGCCGGCGAGCATGGCGGGGTGGCGAGGCTCAGGCCTCGGCGGCGTCCTCGGCGGACTCGGCAGCTTCGGTGCGCTCGATCTTGTCCGCAGCGATTTCCTCGAAGGCGATGCTGAGCGGCTTGCGGGCCACGCTGCTGACCTGCGGCGGCACCATCTGGCCGAGGCCGTCACCCAGCTGGTTGAAGTAGCTGTTGATCTGGCGAGCGCGGCGGGCGGCCAAGGTGACGAGGCTGAACTTCGAGTCGACCCGGTCGAGCAGTTCCTCGATCTGCGGGTTCATCATCGTGTCGAACGAACGCGTGGACATCCAATGCCTCCTGAAAGCAGCGAGGTAGTCTACCGGAGATGTCAGGCCTGGCGGCGATGGTGGTCGATGATCTCGCCCATCTCCTGCACGGTGCGTTCGAGCTCGTCATTGACCACGACATGGTTGGCGATCGCCATCCCCACCGGCTCTTCGTCCAGCGCCTTCTGCAGGCGCTGCGCCACCTTGTGCTCGGCATCGCCGCGGCCGCGCAGCCGGCGCTGCTGTTCCTCGCGGCTCGGTGGCAGCACGAAGATGAGTACGGCCTCGGGGTGCAGCGCCTTCACCTGGCGGGCCCCGTCGACCTCGATCTCCAGCACGACGTCCCTGCCGGGCACCGGGTCGGGCGTGGGCGTGCCGTAGTAGTTGCCGAGGAACTCGGTCCACTCCAGGAACCCCCCGGCCGCCATCCGCTGCTCGAACGCGGCGCGATCCGTGAACACGTAGGCGGTGTCCGCCTCGCCGGGCCGTTGGTCGCGCGTGGTCCACGAGCGGCTGAGCCACAGCCGAGGATCACGTTCCACCAATGCGTTGACGATCGTGCCCTTACCCACCCCGCCGGGGCCGGACACGATGAAGAGGCGTGGTGCGGGGGCCGGAACGGGGCCCATGCCTCACTTGCCGAAGTGTTCGAGCAGGGCTTGCTTCTGCTGGGCACCAAGGCCCTGCACACGACGATTGTCGGCGATGCCGATGTCGTCCATGATGCGCCGCGCCTTGATCTTGCCGACGCCGGGCAGCGACTCGAGCAGCGAGACGACCTTGAGCTTGCCCACCGAGTCGTCGGTGGAGTCCAGCGCAGCCGTCAACGTGAGCGTGCCCATCTTCAACTGGTTCTTGACCTCGGCTCGGGCCGCGCGGGCCTCGGCAGCCTTCTTCAGGGCCTGTTCCCGCTGTTCGGGGGTGAGTTGCGGAGGTGTAGCCATGCCGTCGACCCTAGCCGCGGAGCCGCCGAGCGCCTCGGCATCCTGCCATCCGTCACAGATGCGGGCGGGCGTGGGCCTTGCCGGTGAGTTCTGCGGGGCTGAGACCGTGGCGATCGCACCACGCGAGCAACTCGCGCTGCACGCGCAGCGGCGCCTTGGGGTCGGCGAACGTGGCCGTGCCCACCTGTACCGCGCTGGCACCGGCCAGCATCAGCTCGGCAGCATCCCACCCGCTGGCGACACCACCGACGCCGATGATCGACAGGTCGGGGTGGGCGGCATGCACGTCGTACACGGTGCGCACGGCCACCGGGTGCACGGGCCGACCGCTGTAACCACCGCCGCCCGCGCCCAACACGGGTCGCAGCGTGTGAGGGTCCAGCACCATGCCCAGCAGCGTGTTGATCAGCGTCACTGCTTCGGCGCCGGCTTCGTGCACGGCTGCGGCGACTTCGGCGACCCGGTCGGTGTTCGCCGACAGCTTCGCCCACCGCGGGCGGCCGCACGCGGCCGTCGCGCGCATGACTTCGGCGGACAGATCGGCATCGTGGGCGAAGATGCCCCGCCGGCCCTCCAGGTTCGGGCACGAAAGGTTGACCTCGACCGCCACCACGCCGGACGGCGCCTCGGCCAGCATCTCGGCGGCGGCGCGATAGTCGTCCACGGACCGACCCCAGATGGACACGACGACCCGCGCGCCAGTGGCGGCCAGCGCGGGCAGGTCGTGAGCCAGCCAGTGCTGCACGCCGGGGCCCTGCAGGCCGACGGCGTTGATCATGCCCTCCCCCGCCGGGTGCACGCGCGGCGCCGGGTTGCCCTTCCACTCGAACGCCGCGAGCGACTTCACCACGACCGCACCGATCTCCGCGAGGTCGAAGTACGGCGCCAGTTCCGCACCATGCCCGACTGTGCCCGACGCGGTCATCACCGGGGTGGCGAGCTCCACCGACCCGATGCGAACGGTGGTGTTCACAGGCCGTGGTACGACTGCAGCGGCCGCACCATGATCTCGCGGCCCACCATCTCGCCCATGCCCTGCGCCGCGGCCAGCGCGGCCTCGACGGTGGTGACCGAGCTGACTCGGTGGGTGTTGGCGGCCTTGCGGATGAGTTCGCCGTCGGTGCGCCCACCGCGACCCTGGGGCGTGTTGATCACGAACGCGACCTCGCCGCTCTTGATCAGGTTCAAGGCGGTGATGCCGTCGCCGTCGGACACCTTGCCCACCACTTGGTCCACTTCGATGCCGAACCGGCCGAGGTAGGTGGCGGTGCCCTTGGTGGCGGCGATCTTCAGGCCCAGCTCGCGCAGGCGTTTGCCCACCACGATGCCGGCCGGCTTGTCGCCGTCGGCCAGCGACAGGAACACGACACCTTCCGTCGGCAGCACCGTGCCGGAGGCCAGCTCGGCCTTGAAGAACGCCTTGCCGAACGTGGCGTCGATGCCCATCACTTCGCCGGTGCTGCGCATCTCCGGACCCAGAGCCGTGTCGACCTCGGGGAAGCGGTTGAACGGCAGCACAGCCTCCTTGATGGACACGTGGCCGTGCTCGGACGGCGGCCGCAACAGGCCCTCAGTTCGGAGGTCACTCAGTGTGGCGCCCAGCATCACCCGGCTGGCCACCTTCGCCAGCGGCACACCGGTGGCCTTGGCCACGAACGGCACGGTGCGGCTGGCACGCGGGTTGGCCTCGATGACGAACACCGTGGTGCCCAGCACCGCGTACTGCACGTTGATCAGACCGCGCACGTCCAGTGCGGCCGCGATCGCCTTGGTGTAGCTCTCGATGACCTCCACCACCCAAGCCGGCAGCGTCTGTGGCGGAATCGCGCAGGCGGAGTCACCCGAGTGCACCCCGGCTTCCTCCACGTGCTCCATCACGCCACCGATCAGCACCTCGCCGGTGTGGTCGCGGATGGCGTCGACGTCCACCTCGGTGGCGTCCTCCAGGAAGCGGTCGATCAACACCGGCCGCTCAGCGGACAGGCCGCCCTCCTTGCCCAGCGAGCCGAACCCGGCCAGCTCGGCCATCGCGCGGGCCAGGTGGTTGCGGTCATGGACGATCTGCATCGCTCGGCCACCCAGCACGTACGACGGGCGCACCAGCACGGGGAAGCCCACCTGATCCACGATCTGCAGGGCCTGTTCGAGGTCGGTGGCGGTACCACCGGGCGGCTGCGGAATGTGCAGCTCGTGGCACAGCGCGTTCCACTTCTCGCGGTCCTCGGCGAGGTCGATGGACCGTGGCGAGGTGCCGGCGATGAGCTCTTGCGGCAGTTGGCCGGACAGCTTCAGCGGGGTCTGGCCGCCGAGGGAGACGATCACCTTGGGAGGCGTGCCACCGGCTGCCGCGGTCTCGGCAGCGATGACGTTCAGCACCTCTTCACGCGTGAGCGGCTCGAAGTACAGCCGGTCACTGGTGTCGTAGTCGGTGGAGACCGTCTCGGGGTTGCAGTTGACCATCACCGTCTCGTACCCGGCGTCGCGCAGAGCGAAGCTGGCGTGCACGCAGCAGTAGTCGAACTCAATGCCCTGGCCGATGCGGTTGGGGCCGCTGCCGAGGATGACGACACGCGGGCGGTCGCTGGGCCGCACCTCGTTCTCGTCCTCCCAGGTGCTGTAGTGGTACGGCGTCTCTGCGGCGAACTCGGCCGCGCACGTGTCCACCGTCTTGTAGGTGGGGAACACGCCGGCCGCCTCGCGTGCGGCGCGCACGGTCAGCTCGTCGGTGCCCCACGCATAGGCCATCTGCGCGTCGCTGAAGCCGAACTGCTTGGCGCGCTTCCACATCCGCTTGGTCATGCCCGCCATGCCCACTTCGGTGAACGCAGCGCGCTCTTCCATGATCTGCTGCATCTGGTCCAGGAACCACGGGTCGATGCGGCACGCGTCGTGCACGGCCTCGATGGTGACGCCGCGGCGCAGCAACTCCGCAACCTGCAGCAGGCGGTCCGGGGTGGGGATCGCGATCTGCGCGAGCAGGTCGTCGTCGGTGCGCTCGGCGAGGTGCGCCTCACCCGGGTCGCAACCCAGGCCGAAGCGGCCTTGCTCCAGCGAGCGCAGACCCTTCTGCAGGCTCTCGGTGAACGTGCGGCCGATGCTCATCGCCTCGCCCACGCTCTGCATCTGGGTGCCGAGCACGCCCTTCGTGCCGGGCAGCTTCTCGAACGCCCACCGCGGGATCTTGGTGACCACGTAGTCGATGCTGGGTTCGAAGCTGGCTGGTGTCGCCTTGGTGATGTCGTTGGCGATCTCGTCGAGCGTGTAGCCGACGGCCAACTTCGCTGCGATCTTGGCGATCGGGAAACCGGTGGCCTTGGATGCAAGCGCGGACGAACGCGACACGCGCGGGTTCATCTCGATGACGACCTGCTCGCCAGTGGCCGGGTCAACCGCGAACTGGACGTTGCTGCCGCCGGTCTCCACGCCGACGCGACGGATGACCGCGAACGCGGCGTCGCGCATCTCCTGGTACTCCACGTCGGTCAGGGTCTGCGCCGGGGCCACGGTGATCGAGTCGCCCGTGTGCACGCCCATCGGGTCGACGTTCTCGATCG
>CAZREK010000032.1:0-12851 GCA_964598965.1 uncultured Bifidobacterium sp.
GGCGCGAGGGATGCCGCCCTTGGACAGCACCAGCGCCTCGGTGAGCAGCATCCGTACACGCTCGAGATCGACCGGCCCATCCCCGTGCAAGGCGGCTCGGTCCGCGAGCGCGGCATCGCGCGCGGCGACGACCTCGGCCAACTCGGCACGCAGGACAGCCAGCTCCTCCGCTGCGGCCTCCGCCGTCGTCCGGCGGGCCGCACGGGCGCCCTCACCCACACGCGACTTGGCGACCGCCAGCTCGTCGCGCAGACGAGCTTGCTCGGCTTCCGCCGCCGCACGCGCGGCGCGTTCCGCCTCCAGCAAGTCGCGAGCGACCGCAAGGTCCGCCAGAGCACGTTGCGCTGCTGTCTCCGCGGCCTCGCGTCGGCGCTGCTCGCGCCGCGCATCGGCAGTACCACGAGCTTCCTCGCGCTCGCGCTCGTCGTCCGCCAGCAGCGCCTCCGCCGCGGCCTCCCAACCGTCGGGGCGGGTGAGCCACAGCATGCCCACCTCGTCGACCAGCTCGCTGGTGGCCACCTTGCCCAACGTGGCCAGGTACGTGGGGTCACCCTCGACGGCGGCACGCACGGCAGCCAACCCGTTGGCCGGCAACAGCTGCACTTTCAGGAACGGTTTCAACCCGGCGGGAAACGCCAGCGGCGGGCGGGTGCGCTGCCCAGCGGCAGCAAGGCCGACCGCGAACTCCAGCGCAGAACGCAAGGCGCGATCGGGAACAGCCATAGTCAGCAGCCTACGTCACGAACAGGTGTTCTTGACTGCGAACAGGCGTTCGTGACAGGCTGAGGGATCGTGCAACGCTCGTTCGACGATCTCGGTACACCGCTGGCCGACGTCACGTTCTGCGTGCTCGACATCGAAACCACCGGCAGCGACCGCGGGCTGGACTTCATCACGGAGATCGGGGCGGTGAAGGTGCGCGGCGGCGAGTTCCTCGGCACGCTCGCCACGCTGGTCAACCCTGGCCGAGCCATCGCTCCACAGGTCACGCTGCTCACCGGCATCACGCAGTCGATGGTCGCCACCGCTCCACGGATCGAGGCCGTGTTGCCGTCGCTGGAGGAGTTCATCGGCGACTCGGTGATCGTCGGCCACAACGTCGGCTTCGACATGTCGTTCATCAATGCGGCGATGCTGCGCGCCGATCGCCACTCCTTCCGCAACACCGTCGTCGACACCCTCCCGCTCGCTCGCCGCCTCGTGCGTGACGAAGTGCCCGACTGCAGGCTCGGCACGCTGGCCGGCCGCTTCCGCCTGGACCACCGCCCCACCCACCGCGCGCTCGACGATGCGCTGGCCACCACCGACCTTCTGCACCTGCTGCTGGAACGCGCCGCTGGCCTCGGCGTGCTGGGTCTGGACGATCTCGTCGTGCTGCCGACGATGGGTGGTCACCCGCAGGCGGGGAAGCTGAAGCTCACCCACCACCTGCCGCGCTCCCACGGCGTCTACCGCTTCCTCGGGGCGAACGACGAGGTGCTGTACGTCGGCAAGGCCACCAACCTGCGGTCCCGCGTGCGCAGCTACTTCTCCAGCGACGACCGGCGCAAGATCGGGCCCATGCTGCGCGAGACACAGCGCTTGGCGCACACGGTCGCGCACGACCCGATCAGCGCCGAGGTGCTGGAGTTGCGTTATCTGCACCGGCTGAACCCGCGCTACAACCGCGTGGGCACCACCTCGCAGAAGTACGCCTACGTGCGGCTCACCACCGACGAGGACTGGCCACGCTTGGTCGTGGCCAACGAGCCGGCGGCAACCGGCGTGCACCTCGGGCCGCTGCCGTCACGGGCCGTCGCCCAGACCGTCATCGAGGCCGTGCAGGCCGCTCTCCCCATCCGCCGCTGCAACACCCGCATTCGCAAGGGACATGTCGCTGCACCCGACGCCACGCCGTGCAGCGGCTCCCGCCTCGGTGTGGCGATGTGCCCCTGCAGCGGCACGGCCGACCCTGCGGCCTACTGGCGCGTGGTGGGTCAGGTGGTGGCTGCGCTCACCCACACGCCCGACGTCGTGCTCGACGTCCTGTGGCGCAAGGTGGCCGCACTGTCCACTGCCCGGCGATACGAGGAAGCAGCCGACATGCGCGACCGCGCCAACGCGTTCGCCGCGGCCATCACCCGCCAGCGGCTGTTCGACCAATTGCGCGCGGCGGGCGACATGGGGGTGCAGATCGGCGACACGGTGCTGCACATTCGCGATGGCGCGCTGCAGAGCGCTCACGCCGTGGACCAGTTGGCCACCGGGCTCGAGCTGCCCCCGCCGGAAGTGCCGCCCTACCCGCAACCACTACCGCGCTCCGCCGCGGACGAGGTGCTGTGCCTGGCAAGGGCGCTGGAGCGCGCCAGCCACCGCGCCACCCTGCTGTGGTGCAGCGGCGAGTGGGTGGTGCCCGCCGCGCCCGTGCGCGAGGTCACCCGCCTCGATCAAGCTGCGTGACCGGATCGACCGGCTACCCGGCGAGACGTCGGCGAACCTCGGCCAGATCATCCTCCATTCGACGGATCAGTCGATCCGCCTCGACAGCTCGCGTCGACCGATCCGCCTCCACCGCCGCCGCCAAGACCGCGCGGACGTACTCCGAAACCGGGAGGCCTCGCACCGCTGCGGCAGCTTCGATGCCGAGCCCCAGATCTGCGTCCACCCTCACCGAAAGGTGCCGGCCACGCGGAGCGTGCTCCGCGTCGAATGGCACCTCCTGGCCCGTTTGGGCCTCCAACCATTGCAGCCCTCGCGGCTTGCTCACCCGACGTCTCCTTCCATCGCCAACGCCAGCACCGTGGCGATGTCCACCACGAAGGCGCGATTTGGTTCCAAGGCTTCCGTTCCGACGATCAGGGCGCGAAGGTCGATGAAGATGCGGATGACATCCTCGCGAGACAGCCAGACACCCCCGGCCGGCACCCAGTCGAACTGACCATTGTGTGACACCGTAACACACCCTCAGGAGCAGGATTCCTAGGGACGTGGCGCGCACACGGTCCGATCGGTCGGCACCATATCGGCGCCCGACCAGACGCGTTCAGCTGGCTTCGATCGTGGCGCCGCCGTGATCGATGCGCAGGATCTTGGTGTGGCCGTCGCCCGGCAATGCAGCGGCCATGTCCTCGGCTTCATCCATCGCGCACATCACCGCCACGGTGGGGCCAGAGCCGCTGAGCCACGCAGCCCATGCCCCGGCATCGAGGGCGGCCAGCAACGCGGCACGTGACGGCTGCGCCGCGTCGAGGCGACGCTCTTGGTGCAGGCGGTCCTCGGTGGCGATGCGCAGTGTCTCCACGTCGCCAGCAGCCAGCGCAGCCACCAACAGCGCCGTGCGCCCAAGGTTGAACACGACGTCGGCCAGCGGCACCTCGGGAGGCATCTTCGAGCGGGATTCGTCGGTGCTGGTGGAGAACGACGGCACCCACATCACCATCGCCGGGTCGAACGACAAACGGATGGGAACCGCCCGGCCGCCTGCCGTGGCGACGATGCCGCCGTACAGCGACGCGGCGACGTTGTCCGCGTGACCCTCCAGGTCGGTGGCGATCGCCAGCAGATCGTGACGCGCGTCGTCCAACGCCTCCGGGTCGTCACCGTGCTGTTGTGCGTGCGCCGCCACCAGGCCACCGACACGCACTGCCCCGCTGAACCCCATGCCCCGCCCGACGGGGATCGGCGAACGCACCCACAGCGGACCCTCGCCGCCCGCTCGGCGGAACGCGATGGTGGCCGGGTGGTGTTCGTCGGCGACGTGCACACCGTCGGCCTCCGGCGCGGCTCCGCACCCGACCTCGGCGTACAGCGACAGCGCCATGCCCAACGTGTCGAAACCGGGCCCCAGGTTGGCCGACGATGCCGGCACGCGAGCGATCATCAGCGGCCCAGTTCCTCGGCGGCGCGTTGCGATGCCGCCACCCAGGCGGCGAGCGTGCGTGCTGCGGCACCCGAGTCGATCGACTCCGCAGTCATCGCCAAGCCGTCGCCCAGCGTGTGCACCACGCCGGCCACCACCAGCGCTGCGGCTGCGTTGAGCAGCACGATGTTGCGGTGTGCGCCGTGGTCACCGGCCAACAGGCTGTGCACGACCGCCGCGTTGACATCGGGGGTGCCCCCGACCAGCTCGTCCATGATGGCCGGTGCCAGGCCCAGGTCGACCGGGTCGACCACGAAGCTGCGCACCGTGTCGTCATCGAGCGCCAGCACGGTGGACGGGCCGGTGGTGGTGAGTTCGTCCAGCCCCTGGCCGTGCACCACCCACGCACGGTGCGAGCCGTGCAGGCGCAGCGACGCCAGCATCCGGTCGGCGACCTCTGGGTTGGCGACGCCGATCAGCTGGCGCTTCACGCGGCCGGGGTTGGCCATCGGGCCGAGCAGGTTGAACACGGTCGGAATGCCGATCTCGCGGCGGCTGGGGGCGGCGAAGCGGAACGCCGGGTGGTAGCGCGGCGCGAGGCAGAAGCCGATGCCGACTTCCTCGACACAGCGCAGCACACCCTCCGGGCCGAGCTCGATCGCGACGCCCAGCGCCTCCAGCACGTCAGCCGTTCCGCATTGCGAACTGGCGGCGCGAGCGCCGTGCTTCACCACCGGTACTCCGGCACCGGCCGTCACGATGGCCGCCATGGTGCTGACGTTGATGCTGTGGCTGCGATCGCCACCGGTGCCGACGATGTCGATGGCCCGCTCTTGCAGGTCGGCGGACAGCGGCACGAGCGTCGCGTGCGCCAGCACGGCGTCGAGCAGGCCGGAGATCTCTTCCGGCGTCTCGCCCTTGGCGCGCAGGGCCACCACGAACCCGATCAGCTGCGCAGCGGTCGCTTCGCCGCTGAGGATCGTGTTCATGGCCGCACGCGTCTGCCCGGCCGTCAGGTCGTGGCGCTGTAGCAACTCGGTGAGGACGGACGGCCACCCGCCGAGTTCGTCGATTCCGCTCATGCCGTGCAGGCTAAGGCGATGGTCAGGCCGAACGACGACGCTGACGGATCAGCCGTCGGCGCTCGCGCTCTGTGGCGCCGCCCCACACACCGGCCTTCTCGCGCACGGTGAGGGCGTACTCCAGGCACGCCACCCGGACGCCACAGTCGGCGCACACCGACTTGGCCTCCAGACCCTCGTCATCGTCATCCGGGTAGAAGATGCTCGGTTCGAGCCCCCGGCATGCCCCAAGTTGACGCCAATCGATGTTCTTGGCCGACACTGAATTCCCCATCCCTGCGTCGCCCCGGTGGGTTACCGGGCGACCGCCAGGGAATCTAGGTGCGGGCAACACCCCTTGTGAAGACCCTTTTCGTGTCTTTTTCGCGCGCCCTACTCGGCGAGGTCGCGGGTCAGCTCCGCCACTGCCGACGGCGAGAGCTCGACGGCTTCGGCGTACGCGGGATGCGTGATCTCCAGCAGCGTGCCCTCGCCGAAGGCCGCCACCTGGTCCGGGGTGAAGGCGAACGTCACCCAGTGGACCGCCGCTGTTGCGTGCTCGCGCGTCAGCTGGCTGGCGTGCTGCGGGTCGACCCCGCAGGCCACGACCTCGCCGTTGGGCAGGCGGAACTGCACAGATGTCTCGATGCCCACCAGCTTGGGCAGCCATTCGCGCATCTGCTCGTCGGAGGTCAGCTCGATGAACAGGGTGACGCGCAGTTCGCCACGCTCCGGGATCATCGGGTTGTAGACGGCGAGCTCGTCCTGGATGCCCTCGTCGGTGAAGATGCGCTCGGCACGAGCCATCTCCTGGATCTGGAAGCGCATCGTGTCACGGTTCTCGAACAGCAAGGTGATGAAGGGGCCGACGTGGACACGGCGACGCTGCTTGAGGTCGATCACGTGGGCACGGAACTCGGCACGCTCGCGCTCGTACGCGCGGGGCTCGGCGATGTCGGCCAAGGTCAGCTTGCGGGACATGGTGGTGGTCATCGTGTGGTCTCCTCGGGGATGCCGTAGGCACGGGCCAGTAGTTGCAGGGGGTGCACCGGGGTGGCCCCGGTCTGTTCGGTGATCGCCGTGTTGGCCAGGTGGCAGTCACCGGCCACCACCTCGCTGTCCGCCTTGCGAATCTCGTCGGCCAGCTTGCGGGCGATCGGCACGCTGATCTCGACGTTCTCGGCACGCAGGCCCCACATGCCGTCGATGCCGCTGCACTGCTGCGCCAGCTTCACCTTCGCGCCGGTGAGCTTGATCAGGTCGCGGCTCTTGAGGCCGATGTTCTGCGCCTTCAGGTGGCAGGGCGTGTGGTACGTGACGGTGGCCGGCACGGTGCCGGGGAACTCGGTGTCGAGGGTGGTGTCCTCGCCCTTGTGCAGCTTCATCAGGTACTCGGCCGCGTCGTAGGTGTGCTCCGCCACCAACTTGGCGTCCTCGCCACCGACGTAGTCGACGTAGTCCTTCTTCAGCACGTAGCCACAAGTGGGCTGCGGCACGACGATGTCGTTGCCCTTCCGAACGCTGGAGGCAAGAGCGGCGACGTTCTTGCGGGCCACCTTGGTGAACTGCTCCATGTCGCCCGAGTGCAGCCAGGGTGCGCCGCAGCACTCGGTGGTGTCGGTGAGGCTGCACTCCACACCGTTGCGCTCGTAGACCTTCACCAGGTCCTGGCCGATGCCGGGCGCCTGGTACTCGACGAGGCAGGTGGGGAACACGGCCACCTTGCCCTGACGCTTGGAGAGGCTGACCTTCGGGCGCTGCTTGAACCAGGTGGTGAACCGCTGACGCGCATACGGCGGCAGCAGGCGCACCGACGACACGCCGGTGACCTTCTCCATCGCCTTGCGCACGAGCGAGCCAGGCGCAGCGCCGATGGCCTTGTTGGCCAGCGGAGCCGTCATGGAGGCGGCCTTGCCCATCAGGTCGGTACGGCCCATGACTGCGTTGGTGGCCTTGCCGCGCAGCGACACCTGACCGGTGGCATGGCGCATGGCGTCGGCGCGCAGCATCAAGCGCGGGAAGTCGAGTGCCCACTCGTGCAGCTCGGGGATGTACGGGCAGTTGACGTAGCAGAGCTTGCACTGGAAGCATTCGTCGATGACCTGGTCCTGCTGCGCAGGAGTGAGGCGACCGGCGTCCTGGTCGTCGTGCTGATCGACCATCTCGAACAACGTGGGGAACGAGGTGCAGTACTTGAAGCACAGCCGACACCCGTGGCACAGGTCGAACACGCGAGTGAGTTCGTTGCGGACGTCCGCCTCGTCGAGATACAGCGGATGCTTGGGGTCATACGTGGTGGTCATGAGAGATGCCGAACCCGTCGGGAGAGCGAAAGGGAGGGGGTGGTGTGGAGGGGGCACGTCCCCGTGCCCCTCCACCGTCGGCCGACACGGTCCCCGTGAGGCCGACATGCAATTGGGTGCGCCGCTGGCGCTCCGATCAAGTTCTGAGGAACGGAGCGAGCGAAGCGAGCGAGTGACTCAGAGGGCGTCCAGGCCCTGAGCGAACCGGCCTGCGTGGCTCTTCTCTGCGCGGGCGAGGGTCTCGAACCACTCGGCGATCTCGGCGAAGCCTTCGTCGCGCGCGGTCTTGGCGAAGCCCGGGTACATCTGGGTGTACTCGTAGGTCTCGCCGGCGATCGCGGCCTTGAAGTTGGCCTCGGTCTCACCGATCGGCTCGCCCGTGGCCGGGTCGCCGACTTCGGCGAGGAAGTCGAGGTGACCGTGCGCGTGGCCGGTCTCGCCCTCGGCGACCGAGCGGAACAGGGCGGCCGCATCCGGGTAGCCCTCGACGTCGGCCTTCTGCGCGAACCACAGGTAGCGGCGGTTCGCCTGGCTCTCGCCGGCGAAGCACTCCTTCAGGTTCTCGTGGGTCTTGCTGCCCTTCAGGCTCATTTGGATTCTCCTTGTGATGGGTTGGAAGTTGGTGGTCGGGAGATTGTCAGTCGGCGCGGCAGGCTGCGCAGACACCGCTGAACACGATGCTGGCGCGCTCGGGTTGGAACCCGGCGAAGCCGCTGACCAGCAGGCTGTCGAAGTGGTCGACGTACACGTCGCGCAACTCGCCGCACACGTCGCAGTGCGCGTGATGGTGCTCGTCGACGTTGGGGTCGAAGCGGGTGGAGCCACCGGCGAACTGCAATGCGCGCAGTTCGCCCATCGTGGCGAGGTCGTTGAGCGTCTGGTACACGGTGCGCAACGAGATGCCGGGCATGCGTTCGCTCGCCTCGGCGAACAGGCCCTCTGCGGTGGGGTGCGCCATGTTGCCGTGCAACAGCCGGAACAACAGCTGGCGCTGCGGCGTGACCTTCAGGCCGCGGGACCGGAACTCGGTGGTGAGTTCTTCAGGAGTACGCACGGGAGCAACGCTACCGGCACCTCCTGCTAATTTGCAAGCGGTGCGAATTAGCATCTGATGTCAGGAAGTTGCCTGATTCTTCGCGACGCCGTCGCTCCCTAGGATGACGCCGATGGCCGCCTCCCCCGCCGACTCCTCCAACCCCTTCCGACGCGCGCACATGCTGCAGCGCCTGGCGCAAGAGGACTTCGACGTCCTCGTCATCGGCGCCGGCATCACCGGTGCCGGTGTGGCGCTCGACGCCGCCAGCCGAGGGCTGCGCACGGCGATCGTCGAGCAGTACGACTTCGCCTCCGGCACATCGTCGAAGAGCTCGAAGCTGGTGCACGGTGGCCTGCGCTATCTGCAGCAGGGCGAGGTCAACCTGGTGTACCAAGCGCTGCACGAGCGCCGTCGCCTGCGCAGCAATGCCCCGCATCTGGTGAAGGTGCTGCCGTTCATGATCCCGATCCTCACCAAGGACGGTGTCGTGTCGCGCAAGATCGCGCGCGCGATGGGTTCGGCGATGTGGATGTACGACCTCACCGGCGGATGGCGCATCGGCAAGTTCCACAAGCGGCTGCGCAAGAACGCCGCGTTCGCCCACCTGCCCACCATGCCCAAGGACCGTCTCGCCTCGGCGTACCTGTACTACGACGCGGCCGCCGACGACGCGCGCCTCACCCTGACGGTCCTGCGCACCGCGGCGCAGGCGGGCGCAGCGGTCGCCAACTGCTGCGTGGTGCACGAGGTACTGAAGGACGACAACGGTCAGGTACACGGTGTCGCCGTCGAGGCCGACGGGACGCGCTTCACGATCAAGGCCAAGGTCGTGGTGAACGCAGCCGGCGTCTGGGCCGACGACGTCCGTCAGCTCGACGAACAACAGCACCCCGACTCCATCCGCCCGGCCAAGGGTGTGCACGTCACCATTCCGTGGGAGAAGGTGCGCAACGACATCGCCGTCGTCATCCCCGTACCGAAGGACAAGCGCAGCCTGTTCGTGGTGCCGTGGGGCGAACTGCCCGACGGCACCTTCCGCCACACCTACGTGGGCACCACCGACACGGACTACCAGGGCGACCTCGACGAAGCCCGCTGCACCAAGGACGACGTCGACTACGTGCTGCGGGCGTTGAACCACAGCATCACCACGGGCGTCACCGCCGAGGACGTCACCGGTGTGTGGGCCGGACTACGCCCATTGGTGAAGGCCGCGTCGTCGGGTCGCACGGCCGACCTGTCCCGCCACCACAAGGTCACCACCTCCCCCAGCGGGATGATCACCATCACCGGCGGAAAGCTCACCACCTACCGAGCGATGGCTGAGGACACAGTGGATGCGGTGCTCGGCCGCCTCGGCCGCAAGGCCCGCTGCCGCACCCGCAACCTCTCGCTGCTGGGTGCCACCGGCTTCCGCGAGCCGGCTGACGGCAGCCCGCAGGCGCACCTCGCCAACCGCTACGGCACGCTCGCTGATCAGGTGCAGGCGCTCGTCAGCGCGGACCCTGCGCTCGCTCAGCCGCTGGTGCCCGGCCTCGACTACTTGCGCGCCGAAGCCATCTATGCGGTCCGTGAGGAGATGGCGGTCACGCTCGACGACGTGCTGTCGCGTCGCACTCGCAGTCGCCTGCTCGACCGTCACGCCGCAGTCACCGCCGCCCGATCGGTGGCCGAACTGATCGCACCCGAGCTGGGCTGGAGCGCCGCCGACATCGACCGCGAGGTCGCCTCGTTCGAGCGCATGTGTGCAGCAGAGGACACCGCCGCGGCGACCCCGGAACACGTCGGATGACTCAGCCGACAGCCCCCATCGAGTTGACCGGCACCGAGTCGCGGTGGGGTGCCGCGCCGGCTCTGCCGGACGGCTTCGCAGCCGCGCTCGCTGCCGTCTGCCCCGCCAGTGACGACCCCGCGTTCACGGCCGAGGCGAGCCGGGACTGGTGGCCGCTGGCATTGCATTGGTCGATCGCCGGCCAGGTGCCGCGCCGCGCGCCCCTGGTGGCGCGGCCCACCTCCGCGCTCGATGTGTCGGCGGTCGCCGCGCTGTGTCACGCCCACCGCGTTCCGCTCACCGCAGCCGGGGGCCGCAGCGGGGTGGAGGGCGGTTCCCTGCCGGTGTTCGGTGGCGTGGTGCTGGACCTCACGGGCATGCACGGGATCATCTCCGTCGACACCGACTCGGGATTGGTGGAGGTGGCGGCGGGCACCTTCGGACCCGATCTGGAGCGCGAACTGCGCAGCCACTACGGCCTCACCGTCGGTCACTTTCCGCAGAGCTTCGACATTGCGACCGTTGGCGGTTGGGTGGCGTGCCGCGGCGCCGGGCAGTACAGCACGCGCTACGGCAAGATCGAGGACATGGTGGCCGGCCTGGAGGTCGTGCTCGCCGACGGGCGCATCGTGCGCACCGGCGGATCCCCCGCCTCCGCCCAGGGCCCCGATCTCACCCAACTGTTCGTCGGCAGCGAAGGCACCCTCGGCATTGTCACCGCGGTCACACTTCGCGCCCACCCGGTTCCCGCAGCCGAGCAACGGGGAGCATGGTCGTTCGCCTCGTTCGCCGAAGGACTCGAAGCGTGCCGTCGCATCCTGCGCCGCGGCGCCACGCCGGCGGTGCTGCGCCTGTACGACGCCGTCGAGAGCCAGCGCGGCCAAGAGGGCGACGGCAGCAACTGCGTGCTGCTGGTGCTGGACGAGGGTGACCCGGCGATCGTCGCCGCCACGATGGGCATCGTCGCCGAGGAATGCGCCGCGGCCCTCTCCCTGGGTGATGCGCTGGTCGAGAAGTGGATGCACCACCGCAACGACACCAACGCGTTGCAGGCCCTCACTCGTAAGGGGTTCGTGGTCGACACGCTGGAGATCGCCGGCCCGTGGTCGCAGCTGGCAGCGATCTTCGACGCCACCCGCGCCGCACTGATGGCAGTGCCCCATGCCCGGGCAGCCTCCTGCCACTTGTCGCACAGTTACCTCGATGGCGCATGCCTGTACTTCACGTTCGCTGCCACACCCCCGGCCGAGGAAGTCGAGTCCACCTATGTCGCCTTGTGGGACGCCGGCCAACGCGCCGTGCTCGCACATGGCGGCAACCTTTCGCACCACCACGGCGTCGGCCTCAACCGTGCCCGCTTCATGGCCGATGCGCTGGGCAGCGGTTTCGATGTGCTGCAATCGGTGAAGGACGCGCTCGACCCGCACGGGGTGCTGAACCCCGGCAAGCTCGGGCTGACGTCACCGTTCGGAAAGGTGAGTTGGCCGTGAGCGCACTCGATCGCAAGGCACTGCTGCAGGGCGCAGTGGTGTCATTGCTGTTCGCCGTCCCGTTCGCGATCGGCGCCGCCATCGTCAACGACCGCGACGACAAGTCGCCGTGGACGGCGATCCTGTGGTTGGCCGCACTGGCCGGGTTCCTGTTGGGGGCGGGTATCGCCGCGTGGGTGCAGACCACCGGGTACCCGATTGTCCACGGCATGTTCTGCGCAGGCGGCACCTACCTCGCCACGCAGACCCTGCTGACGGTCATCCGCCTCGTCCGCGGCGAGTCCGTCAGCTGGATCGCGATCTTCTTCACGTTCACCATGGTCATGTTCGTAGGGCTGATCGGTGGTGCGCTCGGTGGCGCGATGCGCAAGCGAGGTCTGGTCCCCGGAGCCATGGCGGCGGCCCGCCGCGGAGGTCAACAATGAGCATTCTCGTCGTCGACGTCGGCACGTCCGGCCTGCGCGCCGCGGTTGTCACCCCGGACGGCGAGGTCACTGCCCTCGACCACCGCCCGTTCCCGCCCTCCTCCCCCTTCCCCGGCATGGTCGAGTTCGACGCCTCAGCGATGGCGACGGCAGTGCTGGAAGTTTCCCGTGCCGCGCTGGCGGCCGGCGGCCCCGTGCAGGCGGTCGGCATCACCGCGCAACGCGCCAGCACCATCGTGTGGGACCGCGCCACGGGTGAGCCCATCGGGCCCGGCATCGGCTGGCAGGATCTGCGCACCGTGTTCGACTGCATCACGGCCAAGTCCGACCACGGGTTGCACCTGGCACCCAACCAGTCGGCCACCAAGATCAGCTGGCTGCTCAACACGTTCGACCCCGGCCGCGAGCGCGACCTGTGCTTCGGCACCGTGGACTCGTGGGTGGCGTGGGTGCTCAGCAACGGCACCGCCCATGTCACCGACCATTCCAACGCGGCCGTCACCGGTCTGCTGAAGCCTGACGCCTCCGCCTGGTCCACCAGTGCCTGTGCGGCGCTGGGCATCCCGGCGGCGATGTTGCCGCGAGTGGTGGACACCTCCGGCGTGTTCGGTGAGGCACTCGCTCTGCCGGGCGCTCCCCCACTGGCGTCGCTGGTGGGCGACCAGCAAGGCAGTTTGGTCGGGCAGAGCTGTGTGCGCCCGGGCCAGGCGAAGATCACCTTCGGCACTGGCGGCATGCTCGACATGGTCACCGATGCGGGCGCGCCCACCACCGGCAACCGCACAGCGGAGGGCACCTTCCCGATCGTGGCATGGAGCCGTGACGGCCACCTCACCTGGGGCGTCGAGGCCATCATGTTGTCCGCCGGCACCAACGTGGAGTGGCTGGTCAGCGACCTCGGCATCCTCTCCACACCCGCCGAGAGCC
>CAZREK010000033.1:0-12849 GCA_964598965.1 uncultured Bifidobacterium sp.
GGCCTCAACGTGCGCTCGCGCCAACTCGCCCGCGACCGAGCCGTCACCGAGGCGCGCGCCAACGAACGCGTGACCCTCGCTCGCGAACTGCACGACACGGTGGCCCACCACGTGTCCGCGATCGCGGTGCAGGCGCAAGCGGGCAGAGCAGTGGCGGCCAACTCACCCGAGCGCGCAGTCGAGATCCTGGCCGTGATCGAAGAAGCCGCGTCGCGCGCGCTGGAGGACATGCGGGCGATGGTGCACACTCTGCGCGCCGGAGCCGACGCCGAGCTGAACCCGGGCACCGGTCTTGTCGACATCCCTCGGCTCGCACAGGTGGCCAGCGGCGCGTTGCACGTGACGGTGGACATCGATGCGCAGGTCGGCGACGTCACGCCTGCGGTCGGCACCGCGCTGTACCGCTTGGCGCAGGAGAGCATCACCAACGCAGTGCGCCACGCGCGCAAGGCCACGCACGTGCGTGTGCACATCGCCGGCGACAACCAACAGGTGAGCATCACGGTGGTGGACGACGGCGAGCAGCATGTGCGCGGCACAGCTGCGCGCACCGCGCAGGGCTACGGCCTGCTGGGCATGGCCGAGCGCGTGAAGCTGCTGGGTGGCACGTTCACCGCCGGCCCCTTGCCCGGCCGCGGCTGGCAGGTGCAGGCCCAGCTGCCGCGTACGGTGATGTCGTGAACGTGCGCGTGCTTGTCGCCGACGACCAGGAACTGGTGCGCACCGGCCTGGCGATGATCCTCGACGCGCAGCCGGGCATCGAGGTCGTGGGCCAAGCGGCCGACGGTCGCCAAGCTGTGGAACTCGCCCGGCACTTGCGTCCCGACGTGTGCCTGTTCGACATCCGTATGCCCGAACTCAACGGCATCGAGGCCACTCGTCTGCTGGCCGGCCCCGACGTCGCCAACCCGATGGCTGTTGTGGTCATCACCACTTTCGACCTCGACGAGTACGTGCACGGCGCGCTGAAGGCCGGTGCCCGCGGCTTCCTGCTGAAGGACGCAGGGCCGGAGTTGCTGGTGCAAGCAGTGCACGCCGCGGCGAAGGGAGACGCGCTGATCGCCCCCAGCGTCACCGCTCGCCTGCTGGCAGCCTTCGCCGAGGCGTCACCTCGTCAGCCGACCCAACCGATCGAGCCGCTCACCGAGCGCGAGGAAGAGGTGTTGCTCACCGTCGCCCGCGGCCGCACCAACGCGGAGATCGCCAACGAGCTGTACATCAGCCTCAGCACGGTGAAGACCCACCTCGCCAGCCTGATGACCAAGCTGGGTGCGCGCAACCGCGTGGAAATCGCGATGTGGGCCTACGAAACCGGCCGCCTGAAGTAGGCCGCTGCTGTGGACGGTCATCGCAAGACTGGATGGTCCTCGGCCGGTAGCGAATGCGGATGAGTGATCCGTCTTTCGGCAACACTTGGCGCATGACTGAAGCCGGCGGACCCGAAGCGAACCCCACCCCTTACGCCCTACCCGAGCCTCCACCTCCGCCGGCGGTCGTGGGCTACCCGGTGGTGTCAGCCGATGCGACGGGGCCGGCACAGCCGTACGCAGCGGTCGGCTCTGCCAAGCCGCACTCGTCGCGCCGGCCGCTCATCGCCGCGGGCGTGGTCGTGCTGCTGGTCGTCGTTGGTCTCGTCGTCAACGGCATGCTGGCCAAGGACCCTCCGTCGTTGCCACGGTTCACCGAGGTCCGACCCACGTACGGCACGATCCGCATGACCATCACCTACAGCGAGCAGCTGGGCGACGGCTACAGCTTCATCAGCGAGAGCAACGCCGATGCCGAGGTCGTGCACATCGCCGGCAGTCAGAGCCCCGACTTGCTCAATGGTGAGACCACACCCACCAAGTTCGAGTACCTCGTCGCTGCGGACGAGCTGTGGGTCTACGACTTCGGCCAGCACACTTGGATGAAGGCGGCGCGACCGGACGCCGACTTCTACGCGACGGCCAGTGCGCCGGCGGTGTCGTTGATGTTCTCCGACTACATTCCCGAGTCACTGCGCCCATACGTCTCGATCGAGGACGTCGCCGAGGAGACAGTCAGCGGCCACAAGGTGAAGGTCTACGACCTGCGACTCGACCTGGCCTCGTACTTCAACACCGGCACAGATGAATACGCCCCATGGGCTGCTCGCATGGGCATCGACAAGCCGGCGGCGAACTCCACGATGGAACTTGCGGTCGACCCCGACGGGGTGGTGTGGCGCATGCGTTCGTTCAGCACGATGAGTCTTGGGCAGACACAGGCGCGCGACACCGACTACGAGCAAGTCGTCACTGCGTTGCTGCCCGGCGAGTTCCGGCCCGAGTACCCCACGACGTATTTCGACGAGGCCACCAACCAACAGGTCGGCTGAACCGAATCCGCGCGAAACCGTCGGCCGTTAGGCGGTCTTTACAAGATTTTGGTCCCCGTCGCTGTGGACAGGTTCTGTGGTTTGACTGCGCTGAGTGGCTGATCGGCCACGTGTGGTCAAGCAACACCACGGGGGGCCACGTGAATCTGAAGACTGCTGCACGGCAGTTGGGGGTGCACTACCAGACGGCTTACCGATACGTCCGCTCGGGCGAGTTGGTCGCGGTGAAGCTGGGCAGTGGTTACGAGATCTCGCAGGCGGCGGTGGACATGCTGCAGGGCCGGCTCAACGCTCGACTCGCTCCGTACTTGCATCGCGAACACGACCCGCCGCCCGACTCGAGTCGCTGCACCGCGAGCTCGCCGACATCCCCGGTTGTGCCTCGACGATCGAGTCGGCGCTCACCATCACTTGAGCGCGCGTGCACCCACCAGCGCGGGTGGTTCGGGCAACATCACGGTGACCTCATCGAGTTGCACCGGCGCCGACAACAGCCAGCCTTGGCCCAACCGACAGCCCAGCTCGATTTCGGCGCTCCAGGGTTGGCGCTGGGTGACCACTTGTGCAGTATCTGGCACCCGTCCGGCGCGCGAAAGGCCGACCGTTCTCTGACAGTTAGTGATGTGGGCCGTCGGCCACGGCCGTCACGAACCGATGGTGATCGTGATCTTCTTCGGCGTGCCCGAGGTGCCGCCGTTCACCGGCGTGATGTAGACGACCTGAGTGTCGCCGCAAGTGGCGGGAATGTCGAAGCTGCCGGTGGCGGGCAGGCCCTCCGCGTACGAGCCCAGGCCGTCGATCGACAGTGTCACCGAGTCGACGTTGACCGCCTTCCACGACACCTTCCACTGGTAGCCGTTGGCGGTCACCTCCGCGCAGGTGGGGTTCTTCTTCGAGGTGCTCAGCGAGGTGACGGTGGGCCCGGTGATCGCCGGCTTGGTGGTGGTCGTGGCAGCAGTGGTGGTGGTGGTGTCCGCGAGCGTGGTGGCGGGTTCGGTGGTGGCGGGTGCCGTGGTGCTGGCTTCGGTGCTGGCCGGCGCCGTCGTTGCAGTGGTGTCGGCGGACTTGGCGGAGTCGCTGCTGCACGCGCCGAGGGTCGTGGTGGCGAGCGCGAGCCCCAGCGCGAGGCCGATGGAGAGGCGGTGGCGGGTCATGGTCGTCCATGCTGGCACACCTGGCGAAACGCCCGGGTCCAGCGACCCTGGAACGTGCGCCGAGCGCTGCGTATGTTGGCGATAGGCGGGTGCGTGCCCCTCGTGCCGTCACCCCGGACACGGGAGTTCTCGATGATCGACTTCGCGTCAGCCAGTACCCGAGCGGTCAACGCACGCCGTGGCGTGCTCGAGTGCTTGGAGCTCGCGTATGACGGCGGCCCTGCCACCCCCAGCTTGCTGCTGGTGAACGCGGCGGTCGGTCACGACCTCACCGCTTTGTCGCACGAACTCAAGGCGGAGTGCCCCGACGCGAGGGTGCTCGCCGCCTCCTGCGCCGGGGTGGTCGGCCGCGAAGGGCCGGGCGAGTCCATCCACGACATGGCGATCATGGGCCTCTCCGGCGAAGGCTTCACCATCGCTCACGTCGACGGGCTGTTCGGGCACACCTCGTTCAGCAAGGGTGTCGAATTGGGCCAGATCCTGCTCGGTGCGCCACAGCCGGTGCGGATGATCTACCTGCTCGCCTCCGGCATCGACATCGCCAACGAGCAACTCATCGCCGGCATCGAGTCCTTCCTCGGCCCGCAGGTCACCATCTTCGGCGCGACGTCGTCGGACCAGATGCAGGGTGTGGCCACCTTCCAGGCGATCGACGCCGAGACCTTCCAGCACTCGGCCTTCGCCGTGGGCATCTGGGACCCGACGCTGGAGGTCGACACACAAGCGACGCACGGCTTCGTGGCCGTCGGCGACCCGATGGTGGTGACTGCTGCCGACGGCAACCGGATCAGCCAGCTGGACGGCCGACCGGCGTGGTCGGTGTTCCTCGAGCGGATGGGGCTGCCTTCCGATGCGACCGAGAGCGACACGATTCCCATCGGTGCGCTGGCCGAGCCGCTGTCCCCGGCCTTGGCCGACGAGTACGGCAACCGGCACATTCTGCGCGCGGTCACCCATCACTCGCCGGCGGGCGAGATCATCTACGCCACCGAATGCGCGGTCGGCACCGAGCTGTGGTTGACCGTGCGCGACGAGGATCTCATCTTCCGCGACATGGACCGCATGCTCACCGCAATGGTGGGTCGTCACCCCGGGCAGCAGCCGGTGGCCGTGTTCCAAGCCGACTGCCTGGCACGTGGGCGGCGCCTGTTCAACCGCGTGATGAAGGAGGAGTTGGTGCATCGCATCCAAGCCCCCTTCACCTCGGCTGCTGGTGTGCCCCCGTGGTTCGGCATGTACGGCTTCGGTGAGTACGCCCGGCTCGGTGGCCGCAACGCCTACCACAACTACACGACGGCGCTGGCGGCCCTCTATCGCACCGCGGCAGAGGGGAACTGACCCACCGTGTCGTCTGTGCCGGGCTTCGACAGCAGTGCCTTCAGCTTGCTGCAACAGCAGCTGATCACTGCCAACGGACGCCTGGACCGGCAGGTGCAGCAGCTGACCCGCCTCAACCGCCTCTCCAACCGCCTGCTGGACAGCAGCGAAGGGGGGACGATCGGCGAGACCTTCGCCGAGGCCGTGGTCGATGTGCTCGACACCGCGCTCGGCGCAGTCTGGGTGCTCGCGCCGGACACCGCGCGGCCCGACGAGTTCGCGATCTGTGGGTCCATCGACCTCCGCGAGCCGCAGACGCTCGGCGCAGCGCTGGCGGAGGCCTTCGTCCGGTCCGGGACCACTGGCGCCGTCCGACCGGAGATCCTGCTGCGCAGCCCGATCGGCCTCGACGCACAGTGCGAGGGGCTCGTGTGCCCATGTATCGGCCGTGACGGCTCGCTGGTGGCGGTGATCTTGGCCGCGACCAACGCTGTTGCGGCGGAGATGGGCGCAGTGACCATTGACGACGCGGGAGAAATGCTCGCCGTGCTGGCGGAGAAGTGCGCGGTGGCGATCGACGATCGCGCCGCGCACGACCTGCTGCGATCGCGACTGGAGCAACTGCGCGAGTCCGAGGAACGCCTGGAGTTGGTGCTGCGCGGCACCAACGACGGATGGTGGGACTGGGACCTGATGAACGGCTCCTGCTTCTACTCCGCCCGCTGGCTGGAGATGCTGGGTCACCACCACGACGACGCATGGCGTGGCCGCGATGCGGGGTTCTGGGCCGATCTCATCCATCCCGACGACCGCGATCGTTTCGACACGCTGTTCCAGCGCGCCACCACCGGTGAACACCGGTGGTTGGAGACGGAGCTGCGCTTGGAGTGCTCGGACGGTGGTCACCTGCCGGTGCTGGTCCGCGGCACGGTCTCGCTCGACGCTGACGGACAGGTCACTCGCTTCGCTGGGTCGGTCCTCGACCTCACCGAACGCAAGGTCCACGAGGAGCGCATCCATCGTCTTGCGTTCTACGACCCGCTCACCGACCTGCCCAATCGGCGGCTGCTGCTCGAACGACTACGACGGGCGCTCGACCACCACGAGCGCACCGGCCAACTGGCGGCCGTGTTGATGCTCGACGTCGACCGCTTCAAGACGCTCAACGACACTCACGGCCACGCCGCCGGTGACGAGTTGTTGAAAGTCATGGGCAGCCGCATCACCGCTTCAGTACGTGCTCGCGACACGGTCGCCCGGCTCAGCGGTGACGAGTTCGTGGTCCTGCTGGAGGACCTCGGCACCGATCGAGTGGCAGCCGGTCGCACGGCGGAAAAGATCGCCGAGGAAGTGCGCCTCGCCCTCGACGCGCCGTGCAGCTTGATGGTGGGGCCCGTGCACTTCAGCGTCAGCATCGGCCTCGATCTGGTGACGGACAAGGGCGTGACGGTGGAGGTGCTCATGAAGCACGCCGACATGGCTCTGTACGAGGCGAAGGCTGCGGGGCGCAACACGGTGCGCCGCTTCCAACCGGCCATGCAACGCAAGGTCGCCGATCGATCGGCGCTGGAAGCGAAGTTGCGCGAGTCGATGAACGACGGCGAGTTCACCGTGCACTACCAGCCACTGGTGGATCACACGGGTGCGCTGTTCGCCGCCGAAGCGCTGATGCGCTGGAACCCTCGCCACATGGTCGGAGCGCCTCCCAGTGAATTCATCCCCGTCGCCGAAGAGTCCGGTCTCATCCACGCGCTGGGTCAGTGGCGCCTGTCCGCAGTGTGCGAGCAACTCATGAGGTGGAGCGCATCACTGCCGCCGGACTTTCGTGTGGCGGTCAACCTCAGTGCGGCCGAGTTCCTGCACCCGGAGCTGACCGATCGCATCGTCGGTGCGCTGCAGAGCTCCGGGGTGCCCGGGCATCAGCTGCGGCTGGAGCTCACGGAGGCCACCGTCGTCACCGACCTGGCCTTCGCCGCGGAACGGATGACGTCGCTGCGCCAGCACGGCGTGGAGTTCTCGCTGGACGACTTCGGCACGGGGTACTCGTCGCTGACCTACTTGCGCCGGCTGCCCGTCAGCGAGGTCAAGATCGACCGCAGCTACGTGCACCGAATGCTGCACGACCCCGATGACGAGGCGATCGTCAAGGCGGTGATCACGCTGTGCCACGCGCTCGACCTGCGCGTCGTGGCCGAGGGTGTGGAGACGCTCGCGCAACGCCAGCGGCTGCTCGATCTCGGCTGCCGGTGCTTCCAGGGTTTCCTGTTCGGTGTGCCGCAAGCGGCGCCACCATCGCCCGGGGAACTGGTGCAGCACGCGATCCGCTGACGGCGAACCTCTGTGGGCAGCTACGCTCGCCCGATGCGAGGGTGGCCGTCGCAGGCGGTGGTGATGTTGGCGTTGGTGACGGCTGCCTGTTCGTCGAACCTCGAGTCGGACCTCACCACGCGATCCACCGACCGCTCACCGACGACGCCGGCGCTCGGCACTGCACCCAGCACTGCCCCGGCGACCACGACCTCGACGGTCGTTGCCTCGACCACGACGGCGCCTGCCGATCCGCTCGCACGCCTCGAGCAGTGCGTGCACGCCTGGCCGCTGCGCGATCGTGCGGCACTACTGGTGTGGCCGGGGGTCAGCGGCGCGGCCTGGAACGACGCGATCGCTCTCGTGCGCGACCAGCACGTGGGCGGCGTGGTGTTGATGCGCATGGACGACGCCTTTGCCGCCCAACTGCCGACCCGGCTGGCCGAGCTGGATGCGCTGTCCGCACACGGGTTGTTGGTGGCGACCGACGAAGAGGGCGGGCAAGTTCAACGTCTACGCGCGCTGCAGTCCTTGCCGTCGCAGGAGGCCATCTCGCAGATGGCGGCGCTCGATGCAAACGCCCTCCTGGTCGATCACGCGCGCATCGTCGCCGCGGCCGGCATCGACGTCGTGCTCGGCCCGGTGGTCGATGTTCGCGCCGTGGACGGCAGCGATCCGTTGGGGCAGGGCCGACTGTTCGTGGGTGACCCGCAGACCGTCGCCGCGTGGGGTGCGTTGTACGTCGATGCCTGGGAGGGCGCGGGCATCACCCCGGTGCTGAAGCACTTCCCGGGTCATGGATCGGCCTCGGGCGACACTCACGACGGTCATGTCACCACCCCATCGCTCGACGTGCTGCTGACTCGCGACCTCGTGCCGTACGCGACACTCGCTGGGTCCGGCGCAGCCGTGATGATCGGCCACCTCGATGTGCCGGGGCTGACCGGTGGCCAGCCCGCCAGTCGCAGCCCGCAGGCGGTGGCGCTGTTGCGCGATCAGTTGGGGTGGGGTGACGCGTTGGTGCTCAGCGACGCGCTGGGGATGGGTGCTGTCGGGCTTCCCGTTCCGCAGGCAGCGGTGGCAGCTGTCGCCGCCGGGGTGGACGTGGTGGTGTTCACCGGCAACGCAGCGACGCCGGCGGTCATCGATGCGCTCGTTGCGGCGGTCACCGCCGGCACGATCAGCGAAGCGCGACTGGATGAGGCGGCGGCCCGGGTGGCGGCGACGCTGGACGCACACGGCCGCGCCTGCGCGTGAGCGTCATACGCGAGGCGGGTCGACGCGCTGGTAGCTGTTCTTGAACTCGTCCTGCAGCACGTAGGCGACGCCGTCGCTGTCGTACACGTCGAGGTGCTCGTCGAGCGTGATGACGTCGTAGCGCCACCCGGCCGGCAACTGCAGTTCGCTCCCCAAACCGGCGAGGCGGGCCTCGTTCATCGTCGGGTCGATCTGTTGCGAGTACGACTGCATCACGTAGTGCGTGCCGTCGGGCGCGGTGAGTTGGTAGATCTCCTTGCCGGCATCGAACGAGAACGTCGTCTCCCGTGGCACCCCGTGCGGCGTGTATGCCCCCTGGTCGGCCGGGCTGCCGACGTCGACCGTCGCCGCCAGGAACATCTCGATCGTGCCGAACGTGGCGACCGGGGCCGTGAGCTGCATCGTCGCCTCGATGCGATCGAGCGTCCAGTAGCGCGGGCCGTTGAGCAGTGCCGCAGGGACACCGTGGGCACTGGCAATTGCGGTCGGGTCGAGTTGCTCCCACTCGTCCTGCGGGCAGTCGCTGTGACCCATCGTGTTGTAGACGTCGGCGACAAGTCCGGTGGCGCCGGGGTGCACCAGCAGCACCTCGCAATACCGAACGCCACGCAGTGCATTGGTGTCCGGCGCCGGGACAGTGGTAGCGGCAACGTCGGCAGAAGTCGCCGGCACGGTGGTGTCTGCCGGGACGGAGACGTCATTCGCGCCCGCTGGTGCGGCCGAATCGTCGCTCGAGGAGCAGGCGCCGACGAGCGCGGCGGCGGCAAGCAGGACAGGGAGAAACTTGTGACGGTCCATCTGACAGAAACCTAGCACCGGTCGAGACACCCCGGCTTCGCTCGCGCACCCGATCCAGCGAATACGGTTCCGGCATGGCCATGAACTGCAACCCGGTGCCCACGCTCGACGACCGGATCAACGACATCCGCATGCGCACCGCGGAGATCATCAACAACGACATCCTGCCCAACGAGCGCACCCTGTGGGCCGACCGTCACGACGACGAATCCGTCTCCCAGCGCGCCGAGCAGTTGCAGTTGCGCGCCGACATTCAGGAGAAGGTGAAGAAGGCCGGTCTGTGGGCACCGCACCTGCCCAAGGAGTACGGCGGCATGGGCCTGGACTTCCTCGCTCATGCCTACATGAACGAGGTGCTCGCCTACGCGATCGGTGCGGCCAAACTGTTCGGCGTCGTCGCCCCCAACTCGGGCAACCAGAAGATCCTGGTGAAGTACGGCACCGAAGAGCAGAAGCGCGACTGGCTGCTGCCCACCATCGAGGGTTCGATGGAGAGTGGCTTCTCGATGACCGAGCCGCACAACCCGGGCAGTGATCCGCGTTCGCTCGACACCACCGCCTATCTCGACGGCGACCACTACGTGCTCAACGGTCACAAGTGGTTCACCAGCAACGGCATCGACGCCGACTTCTTCATCGTCATGTGCCGCGTGGTCGATAAGGAGGCCTACGAGCGCGGCGATCGCAAGACCGGCCCGATGGCGCAGATCATCGTCCCCACCAACCTGAAGGGCGTCAACATCGTCCGCGGCATCGGCGTGTGGGGCCGCAAGGAGAGCGACCACTGCGAGGTCAAGTACGAGGACGTGCGCGTGCCGGCCGGCAACATGCTGGGCCGCGTGGGCGATGGCCATCAGGCGGCGCAGGACCGCCTCGGCGCCGGCCGCATCTACCACTGCATGAACAGCGTCGGGCAGATGTGGCGTGCGTTCGACATGATGGTGGATCGCGCCGCCAACCGTCAGGTGCACGGCGGGTTGCTGGCCGATCAGCAGTTCACCCAAGGCGCGATCGCCGACAGCTACATCGACATTCAGACCTCGCGCCTGTTCACGATCCATGCCGCGGAGAAGATCGACCAGGGTCTGGCTGCGGCCCGCACCGACATCTCGGCGATCAAGGTGTTCGTGCCCGCTGCCTATCAGCGTGTGGTCGATCGCGCCATCCAGATCTTCGGCGCGATGGGCGTCAGCAACGACACGCCGTTGTGGGCGTTCTTCCAAGGCGCCCGCATTCTGCGTATCGCCGACGGCCCGGACGAGGTGCACAAGATCCTCATCGCCAAGAACGTTCTCGGCCGTCATGCAAAAGGCGAGGGTTGGGACTTCGGTAACTGACCTACCCTGAGAGCCATGAGTGTGAAGTCGGATCTCCATACCGCGCTGACCGCAGCGATGAAGGCGCGCGACGAGGTCGCGCTGTCGGCCCTCCGTCAGGCGCTGTCGTCGATCTCCGTCGCGGAAACTGCGGGCGACGAAGCCGTCGAGCTGACTGACGAGCAGGTGATCGCGGTGCTGGCGGTCGAGGTACGCAAGCACAACGAGACGGCCGACGCGTTCCAGACCGCCGGGCGCCCCGAGCGCGTGCAGCGCGCCCGAGCGGAAGCGGCCGTGCTGGAGGCCTACCTGCCCTCGGCGCTCAGCGAGGACGAACTGAAGGCGATCATCGCCGAGGAAGTTGCCGCGGCTGCTGCCAGCGGTGCCACCGGGATGAAGGCAATGGGCAAGGTCGTCGCCGCAGTACGCGCCAAGGCCGGGCCCACCGCGGACGGTGCTCAGATCGCGGCGATGGTGAAGACCGCGCTGTCGAGCTGAGTGAGTTGACCGTGCTGGGTGCGATCGGTGACCTGCTGGAGGACGTGGTCGTGCGCTTGCACGAACGCGTCAACGTGGCCAGCGACACCGACGCCACCGTGTTGCGCCGCCGCGGTGGCAGTGCGGCCAACGTCGTGGAGTCTGCCGTGCGCGCCGGAGGTCGGGCGCGCTTCATCGGCCAGGTCGGTGACGACGGCGTCGGTCGCTGGTTGACCGAGCAGCTCGTCTCCCTCGGCGCGGAGGTTGCCGGCCCGCGTTCTGGTCGTACGGGCACGATCATCGTGCTGCTCGACGCGAACGGTGAGCGCACGATGCTGGCCGATCGGGCAGCAGCGATGCAGCTCAGCAACCCGGACCCGGCGTGGCTGGAAGGGCTGCACACACTGCACATCCCGTTCTACTCACTAGCGGTGGAACCGTTGGGTGACACCACGCGCACGCTGGCGCGCTGGGCACACGAGCGTGGCATTCGCGTGTCGGTGGATGCGTCGTCTGCGGCAGTGCTCACCAACTACGGCATCGACCGAGCAGGCGACGCCATCTGGGCGTTGAACCCCGACGTGCTGTTGGCCAATGAGCTGGAGGCCGAGGTGCTGGGTCACCGATTGCGCGGTCCTGCACACGATGGCTGCTTGGTGGTGGTGAAGCAGGGCGCGGGGCCGGCCATCGTGACCCGGGCCGATCTCGGGACGGTCGAGGTGCCGTCGATCGCTCTCGACGGCGTGACCGACACGACGGGCGCGGGCGACGCGTTCGCGGCCGGGCTGTTGCTGGCGCTCTCCGACGGGGCCGATCCGGTCGCTGCTGTTGGGCGTGGCCACGAGGTGGCCGCGCAACAGGTCAGGGCTGCATCTTCACCGTATTGGTGAGGCTCATGTCGTGCGTGATCAGCTTGGCGAAGCAGTCGTCGCGGCCGATGGAATGTGCGACACACCAGTCGATCGCACCCTGCGATGTCGCGAAGCTCTCCGGGGCGATGCTGACCCACAGATCGGTGGTCTGGTAGTTGTAGTCGCCGCTGTACAGCAGCAAGGCGCCGTACTGGCTGGCCAAACCTTCGTGGAACGTCAACAGGGTGCTGAGGTCGTAAGTGATGCCGTTGTCGACGGTGCCCACCTTCTTGCCCGACAACTGCGGAGCCCAGCGGCCGACCATCGCTTCGACCGCGGCGTGGTCGGTGTCGCGGGTGGCGGCCAGTTGCTGTTCGGGTGTGGGCGGTGTGGTGGTGGTCGTGGTGCTGGAGGTGGTGGACGTCGTGGCCGCCACCGAGGTCGACGGTTCGGTGGCGGCGACCGTGGTGACCGTCGCGTTGGTGGCCGAGGGCGAACTGGACTCGTCGTCGCCACCGCCGAGCACGATGATCGTGAGACCGGCGGCCAACGCCATGATCGCGAGGAAGCCGACGATCATCGCCGGGCTGAGCGAGCGGCGGGCTGGCTTCAACCACTCCTCGTCGGCCTTCACCGTGCGCTCCGCGTCCGGCTCTGCCGGAGTGATCGGCTCAGCGCGCGTGACGGGCGTGACGGTGGTGGGCGCAGGTGCAGGGTCGAACGGCGACTCACCCGGCTGCAGCAGAGTGAGCGACGAGTTGGACGGCATGATCGGCGACAGCGTGGGCAGTGTGGGCGAGACCTCGACCGTGGAGACGGGCGCGCCGCACGAGCCGCAGAAGCTGTCGCCGTCGGCGACGCGTTCGCCGCATTGACCGCAGTAACTCACGATGCAGCCGACCTCGGCTTCATCAGCAATCCGCCCACGATCGCCAGCAGCATCAGCGCGACCCCGACGGTGGTGATCACGTGCGGCGTGTAGTCGGTGGCACCGTAGTTGCCGCCGCCGATGC
>CAZREK010000034.1:0-12727 GCA_964598965.1 uncultured Bifidobacterium sp.
GCCAGCTCCGCCAGCCACACGTCGGTGTCAGCGCCGTACAGATCCTCGGCCTCGGCAACCGTCAGGCCGATCCGGGCCAGTTCCGGGTCGGTGAACACGCAACTGGGGATGATGCGCGCGGTGTCGCCTTTGCCCGGGAAGAACATGTCGCGGACGGCCTGGATCGCGTCGAACGCGGCGCCGTTGGACACGCGCCGCATGCCGACGATGTCGCCTGCCGCATACACGGTGCGCACCGCAGTTCGCCCACGGTCGTCGATCACCACACCTCGCCGGGTGGTGCCGATGCCGATCTGCGTCGCGCCGAGTGCGTCGACGTCGAAGTCGACGTCACGGCCGGCAGCGATCAGCACACCGCCGACGTGCTCGTGAACCTCCAGGGCGTCGTTGCCCACGGTGGCATGCACGATGCAGGTGCCGTCTGCGTGATGTTCGACACGACGGACGTCGGCACTGCAGTGCACACGCACCCCTTCGTCCACCAGCACTTCGGTCAGTCGCTCGACCAGCCCCGGTTCCTCGCTGGCGAGCACGGTGGGCAAGCGCTCGAACAGCACCACGCTCACGCCGAGCCGCGCGAGTGCCTGTGCCATCTCCGTTCCCATCGCGCCGCCACCGATGATCGCCATCGACGCAGGTGGCGCGTCGATCGCGAAGAGGTTGTTGCTGGTGAGGAACGGACCGTCGGCGAGACCGTCGATCGCGGGAACGTGCGGCCGACTGCCGGTGCACAGCAGGACGAACCGAGTGGACACCGTGCGGGTGCTGCCGTCGGGCGCGGTGACCTCGACCTCGTTGGGGGACGTCAGACGTGCCGTTCCCTGCAGCAGCACGATTCCGAGGTCGCGGATGCTGCGCGGGTCGTGGTCCGCCCGGGCGATGTCCGCCTGTACCGCGCGTGCGCGCCGCCACACGGTGGCCAGGTCGATCTGTGGCTCCACGGCGTGGATGCCCAGCCGGTCCGCCATCCGCATGTTGTGGGCCGCCCGCGCGCTGGCGATGATCGCCGTCGAGGGCACTGCCCCTGACCACAGCGAGTTGCCCCCCGGGCGAGACTGTTCGACCGCCGCGACCTGCAGGCCGAGGCCTGCGGCGAAAGTGACAGCGGCACGACCCGCCGGGCCGAGGCCGACGACGACGAGGTCGAAGTCGGGCGGCGGAGGAGGTGGTGGAGTGGCCATGCGCGTCGGTCAGAAGTAGGCGACGATCAGCCAGATCGTCAGCGGCACCAGCACCCACGCCAGCACCAGCAGGATGATCGCGTACACCACGAAGTCGTAGCTGCCGTCCTTGGGTGGGTTGCCACAGGCGCCGATCGTTTCCCACAACGCTTTCATCGGCTGGTCGGTGCTGAGGCGGATGCGACGCCGGGCGACACCGGCGGAATACATCGCCGCCCAGGCGAGGAACCCGAACAGCAGGCCCAGCACGCCGAAGAGGATGATCTTCTCCACCGTGCCGTGCAGCGCCATGTCGATGAGTGCCTGCACCCCGCTGACGATCGTGGAAAGGATGGCACCACCGAGCAGGAACGTGGGCAGGCCCAGCGGGTTGCCCTTGTAGCCGGGTTCCACGCGGGCGGCGTCGATGCGCGCCCGCCGCAACATGGAGTGCTCGCGCGAACCCCACTCCGCATTCGCTTCGCGGCGCTCGTACAGCTTGCGGATGCGGGTGAGCAGAGTGTTCTGGTGGCCCTTCACGATCCAGCGGGTCATCTGCTGCACGACGTACTCGACGATCGGCTTCAGCGGGCCGAGGCGCGGCAACTTGGCGGCGCGGGCGCCGTTGCGGTCCAGTACCTCCAGCGAGCGCATCGCCAGACGGTGCGCCTCCTCGAAGCGATCGGGGCGCCACAGCGGCCGCAGCTTCGACAGTTCGTCGACGATGTCCTGCTCGGCCTTGCCGCGGCCGGCGATCTGCTCGAGCAGGGCGCCCTTGGCCTCGCGGGTGGGCGCTCGCAGCACCTTGAGCGCGTCGATGCGGTCGAGCACCAGGTCGTCGACGATGCCTTCCATCGTGCTGGTGAGGTGCGCGGTCAGACGCGGTTCCTCGGCCGCTTCCGGGGTGCCGTCGTGCGAGCTCATGTCGTGCGACCTTACCGCTGCCGATCTGCTGTACTACGAGAGCAAACCAGGAGGGCCAACATGAAGAAGTTCGTCAAAGAGTTCCGCGATTTCATCGCCACGGGCAACATGGTGGAGATCGCCGTCGCGTTCATCCTCGGTGCGGCGGTCAAGCAGCTCATCGATGCGTTCACCAACGGCATCATGATGCAGTTGGTCGCGGCGATCGTCGGCAAGCCCGACTTCAGCGAGCTGACCTTCACGCTCGGTGACGCCCCGATCTACTACGGCACGCTGCTGACGCAGGCGATCAACCTGGTGCTGGTCGGCTTTGCGCTGTTCCTGATGGTCAAGGCCTACAACGCCATGCGGCGCAAGCCCAAGGAGGCCGCTCCGGACGCGCCCACTGCCGAGGTCGTCACCGAACTTTCGCTGCTGATGGAGATCCGCGACGCCCTCAAGTCAAAGGGCTGACGTGCGCGAGGGTCGCCGATTCGGTTGAATGGTGGCCTTCGCCATGAACACCCCTCGCCGACTTCTCCTGCTGCCCGCTCTGCTGATCGCTGCCGCTGCCTGTGGCGCACAGTCCAGCGGCGACACCGATGCCACCACCCCGCAGCTGGGCCTCAGCGGCGCGCCGGCGATCGTGCCCACCACGCCGCCGGTGATCGTCACCGACCCCGCCAGCACCGGCGTGGTGGCCGATCAGATCGCGGTCCCGATGGGCGACCATGTCAGCGGCAACCGGGTGATCATGATCGGCGACTCGGTGCTGGCCGGCACCGCCAAGCGGTACAGCGGCGCGATGTGCGAGGCGCTCGTGCCGCTGGACTGGACCGTGGAGATCGACGCCGAGGTCGGCCGTTTCGTGGAGTTCGGCAACGAGGTACTCGATGCCCGCCTGTCCGCTGGCTGGGACATGCTGGTGGTGCTGCTGGGCAACAACACGCACGGCGACAAGGGCGGCTTCAAGTTCGAGGTGCAGCGGATGATCAACCGTGTCGCCCCCGCTCCGGTGTTGCTGATCAACCTCACCGTCCGCAAGGGCGACAAGTTGATGAACGAAGCGATCGCCGAGTTGGCGGCGGAGAACCCGCAGCGGGTGCTGGTGCTGGACTGGGCGTCCATCACCAAGGCCGAGCGCGACCTCACCGGCAGCGACCACCTGCACCCCACCGCCAAGGGCCAGCTGCGTTTGGCCAGCGAGGTGGCCAACATGCTGGGCCGCGCGCCCGTGTCGCCGGGTTCGTGCCTGCCCACCGACTTCAGCGACGACTCGGCCGGAACCGGTGGCGGTGGTGGCGGTGGCGGCGGTGGCGGTGGGGCCACGACCACGACCGTGGCGGACACGACGCCGCCCAGCACCGAACCTCCGCCGGAGACGGTCTAGGGCGCGAGCGCGTCGAACGGCGCGTGCGGGATGTTGCGCAAGACCCCGTAGGCCACCAACGCCACGGGTAGCACCACCGCCAGCGGGCGGCGCCAGGCCACCGGCAGCGAGATGGCCGGACGACCCCACGCGGACCTGGTCCAGGACCACCAGCCCACGACCGCGGCGACCAGAGCGACCGCTACGAACAGGTTCTCGCCCATCGCGCTGAGCACGTGGCCGTGGAACAGTTGGTGAAAACCGCGGGTGAGCCCGCAGCCCGGGCACCACAGGCCGGTCATCGCCCGGAAGGTGCACGGCGGGAAGTGGCTGTTCGGCGCCGCGGGGTCGAAGGCCCACACCAGCCCGGCGGCACCGCACATCGCGACTCCGCACGCAATGGGGGCGGCGCGGCGCAGCGACATGAGCGACAGCGTACGCGGTTGCGGTCGCGGACTTCCGCCGCCACGCTGGAGCGGTCATGTTGCAGGCTCAAGCGCTCTCGGTGGAAGTTGGTGGTCGACTGCTGGTCGACCGCATCTCCTTCACCGTCATGCCTCGCGACAAGGTGGGGCTCGTCGGCCGCAACGGCGCCGGCAAGACCAGCCTGTTCAAGGTGCTGGGCGGCGCGGCCGAGCCGTCGCACGGCAAGGTCGTCCGCAAGGGCGGATTCGGCTACTTGCCGCAAGATCCGCGCGTGGACGGCGTCGACCATCGCAGCGGCGTCACGCACGTGCTCAGTGGCCGCCACATCGACGAGCGCCTCGAGCGCATCGAGAAGCTCCGCGTGGCGATGGAGGAAGACCCCAGCGAACGCAACGTGGCCCGCTACAGCAAGGCGCAGGACGAGTTCGTCACCAGCGGTGGTTACGCGGCGGAGAGCGAGGCGCGCAGCATCATGGCCGGGCTGGGCCTGCCGGTGGACCGTATGGAGCTGCCGATCGGTGTGCTGAGTGGTGGCGAGCGCCGCCGCGTGGAGCTGGCGCGCATCCTGTTCGCGGGCAGCGACGTGTTGTTGCTGGACGAACCGACCAACCACCTCGACGTCGACGCCAAGACCTGGTTGCTGGGGTTCATGCGCAACTACAAGGGTGCGATGTTGGTGATCAGCCACGACCTCGACCTACTCGACGAGGCGATCACACGCGTGATGCACCTGGACCGGCAGGGCGAGGACACGCTGGGCACGGTCGTGGAGTACAAGGGCACCTACAGCCAGTACAAGCTGTCGCGGGCCAAGGACGAGGAACGCTTGGCCAAGCAGGCCGCCACTCAGGCCCGCGAGATTGCCCGGCTGCAGAACATCGTCGATCGCTTCGGTGCCAAGGCCACCAAGGCCGCGATGGCGCACAGCAAGGAGAAGCAGATCGCCCGCCTCGAGGCCCAGCGCGTGCACGTGGGCCCGAAGGAGCGCACCCTCTCGGTGAAGTTCCCCGACCCGCCCCCGTGCGGCGAGACCGTGCTGACGGCCACCAGCTTGTCGAAGGCCTACGGCGGTCCGCCGGTGTTCGAGGACGTCTCCTTCGACCTCGGCCGCGGCGAGCGGCTGCTGGTGCTGGGCCTGAACGGCGCGGGCAAGACCAGCTTGCTGCGCATCCTTGCCGGCGAGACCACCGCCAACTTGGGTGACTTCCGCTTCGGTCATCAGGTGGAGGCCGGGTACTACGCGCAGGAACACGACAACCTGCGGCCCGAGGCCAGCCTGCTGGACAACCTGCGCGCCGACGTGCCGCCCGGCGTCATCTACACCGAGACCCAGCTGCGTGCCTTCCTGGGCATGATGGGTCTCAGCGGCGAGAAGGTGTTCCAGGAGAGCGGCACGTTGTCCGGCGGAGAGAAGACCAAGCTCGCGCTGGCGATGCTGATGGTGGGCCGCAACAACCTGCTGCTGCTCGACGAACCCACCAACAACCTCGACCCGCCCAGCCGCCAAGCAGTCGCCGACGCGCTCACCGGGTGGAGGGGCAGCATCGTGTTCGTCAGCCACGACACCGAGTTCGTGGAGCAGTTGGCACCCACCAAGGTGTTGCTGATGCCCGACGGCCAGGTGGACTACTTCAGCGACGACTGGCTCGACCTCGTCAGCCTCGCCTGAGCTACGTTCGCCCGCATGCGAATCGGGATCATGAGCAGCACGGATGGGGCGGGCGCGCTGACGCGCTTGGTGGAGCAGGCGCAGGAGGTGCACGACGCGGGGTTCGCCACGCTGTGGACCTCACAGATCTTCGGTTACGACGCGCTCACGGCGCTGGCGGTCGTGGGTCGCGAGGTGCCGGGCATCGAGCTGGGCACGGCAGTGGTGCCCACCTACCCGCGGCACCCGATGATGCTGGCGCAGCAGGCGCTGACGGTGCAGGCCCTGATCGGCAACCGGTTGTGCCTCGGCATCGGCCTGTCGCACCAGATCGTGGTCGAGGCGATGTGGGGTCTGTCCTACGCCAAGCCCGTGCGCCACATGCGCGAATACCTGTCCGCGCTGATGCCGCTGCTGTCCGGCCAGCCCGTGCGGTTCGAGGGCGAGGAATTCACCGTGCGCGGTGCCATCCAGTGCCCGGGCGGCGATCGGCCGTCGGTGGTGATCGCCGCGCTCGGCGAGCAGATGCTGCGCGTCGCCGGCACGTTGGCCGACGGCACCTCCACCTGGTGCACCGGCCCGGCGACTCTGCGCGACCACATCGTGCCGACCATCAACCAGGCAGCGGCCGACGCCGGTCGGCCCGCGCCGCGCGTCATCGCCGCATTGCCGGTGAACGTCACCACTGACGTCGACGGCACGAAGCAGCGCACCGCCGAACAGTTGGTCGTCTACAACACCCTGCCCAGCTATCGCACGATGATGGACAAGGAAGGTGTGGAGGGCCCGGCCGACCTCACCATCGCCGGCAGCGAGGCAGAGGTACGCGACCGCCTGCTGGAACTGAAGGCGTTGGGCGTCACCGACTTCAACGCGGTGATGGTCGCGGGCAACCCGGAGGAGAAGGCGCAGACGTTGTCAGTGCTGCGCAGCGTGGGCTGAACGGCCGTCGCGGAACCACACGGTCATCGCGCCAGGGCTGCGGTTGGCCCAGGAGGCGAACGGCACCAGTGGGCCGTGCTTCGCGGCGCCCACGGACTCGTGCCCGTCGAACGGGCCGCCGTGCCAGTGCAGCGGCGCGAGGGTGGCATCGACGGTCGGCCAGCGGTTGCGTGTCGACACCGAACCGGTCGTCTGCAACACGACATCGCCACCCGTCAGCCACCGGTGGTCGGCTTGCTCGGCGCACATCACGAACGGGTCCACCTCCACCGCCACGCAACCCCGCGCTGCTTCGTTGCGCGGGTGGCCGTGCACGATGCGAGGGGTGGCCGACGCGGCCTCTGCCACCGGGTTGCCGCTCGCGCCCGACCACCACGGCAGCGCAGCCAGCCAGCGGGTGAGGTTGGTGGGGCAGCACGTGACGTCGTACCAGGGCAGGCGTCGTGCCGGGAAGCGCTCCAACAGCGACGAGCCGGAGAAGTCGCCCGGCGGCATCCACGGGTTGGCCTCGTCGCCGTCGGTGGCCGACAGCGGGCTGGAGTAGAACCATTCGCAGCCATCGGCACCCGCGCCGGCGAGGACCGCGTTGTGCACGATGCGCCGCTCAGTCTCGTGGTCGCCCAACCGGGCAGCGAGTCGTGCGGCCGCCACGGCGGCACACGTTTCTGCGTAGGCCATCTCGTTCGGCAGTTCGTGTGCACGGCCGATCGCTTCGCCGGTCCACCGGCCGCCCACGCCGCCGGTGATGTACATCCGCGTGTCCACCAGCTCGCGCCACCAGCGGCGCACCTGCTCGGCCAGGTCGTGGTCGTCGAGCGCGACGGCCGCGTCCCACGCCCCGGTGGCGAAGTACAGCGCACGCACTGCGTGGCCGGCGGGACGGTCCAGTGCACCGGGCACCGCGTGCACGAACCGTCGCGCCTGTTGCGCGTAACGGCGCTCGCCGACCCGCGCGCCCAGTGCGCACAAGGCGAGTTCGATCTCGGGGTGGCCGTCGGTGGCGCCGTCGTGCTCGCCACCTGGGCCGAACTCCGCGCAGATGTGCTCGGCGACGCGCACCGCGACATCCAGCAGCCACGTCGCACCGGTGACCTCGTGGTGCGCGCACGCGGCCTCGATGAAGTGCCCCATGCAGTAGAGCTCGTGCGAGCCCACCAGGCTGCGGTAGCGGCGGTCGCCGAAGAACGAGTGCAGGTAGCCGTCGGGCGCCTGCATGGCCGCGATCGCTGCCGCCACCGGCTCGGCAAGGTCCAGGCGCCCGGCGAAGATCGCCCCTTCCATCCACTTGTGGACGTCGCTGTCGGCGAACCACCAGCCGCGCCGTGGCGTGTCCAGCGCGCGCAGGTTGTCGATCGCCCCGTGTTCCTCCAGCCGGGTCAGCAGCGCGGGCACGGTGACCGCACCGACCTGCTGCCAGCGAGATCCCCAGAACGTGTCGGCCGGAAGGGTGCGCTGCATGCGTGCAGTCTGCCCCATGCGGGCGCGGCGCGATCAGGCCCAAAGGCGCAGGGCGGTGAACACGCCCATGCCCGCCGCCATGATGAAGATCATGTTCCGCGTGCGCGACGCGGTGCCGCCAGCGGCGATCAGGCCCCACATCGCGTCGTTGTCGACGCTGATGAACGAGTGATGGTCGCGGGTGAGCACGCCTTGGGAGATGATCGCCGCCAACGCGCACGCAGGTGCATAACGCAACGCCCGCTCGACGCCGGCGGGGAGGACGAAGCGCGCGGGAACCAGGAAGAACCCGGCGCGGGTGGCGACGGTGGACAACGTCAGCACGAACAGGGCGATACCGAGGTACCACCAGTCGTGCAGCGCGGCGCTGACAGCGCTGGCAGCGATCACTGCGCCACCGCCCGACGACTGTTCCACGTCTCCACCCCGATGGCGACGGCCACGCCGGCCAGGATCGCCGCCAGCAACCCGAGGCGCATCGGCCAGCCGGCGGTGGGAACAGCGATCGCAACGGTGGTCGCCACCCCTGCGACCGCCGGCCACTTGGCCAGCATGGGCGCGAGCACGCCCACCAGCGCCAGGTAGGCGGCGAGGTCCAGCCCCCAGTCGGTGGGTGCGGCCCCGCCGAGGAAAATGCCGGCGAACGACCCGATCTGCCACGCCACCCAGCCCAGCGTGCACGTGGCGAAGAAGTAGCCGTACTGCTGGCGTGTGCCGTGTTCGGTGTCGTCGCCGAAGCGCCGCGAGAACAGGGCGAAGGGCACGTCGCCGTTGAGGTACCCGGCGGATAGCCGCTGGTACCAGGGCAAGCCGGTGAACGCCTTGCGCGACGCGGCGGAGAAGATCACGAAGCGCATGTTGACCATGGTCGCGGTCACCACCACCACCCACAGGGGAGAGCGCGTCGCCAGCAACGGCAGGGTGGCCAGCTGCGCAGAACCGGCGTAGACCGTCAGCGTCATCGCGCTGGCGCCCGTCACTGACAGCCCGGCGTTCACCATCGCCACACCCGTGACCAGCCCCCACACGGTGATGGCGAATGCGAACGGGATCATCTCGCGTAGCCCTGTGCGGAACTCGTCGTGGTCGACGGGGGCATCAGGCGAGGCAGGCGCACGGGTTCCCATCATGCCGGGTTCCGGGTCGTCAGCCTCTGTCCGTTTATACCCCTAGGGGTATATGATGAGGCGCATGAAGATCGTCATCGTGGGTGGGGTTGCGGGCGGTATGTCGGCTGCGACGAGGTTGCGTCGCTTGCGAGAGGATGCGCAGATCGTCGTGTTCGAGCGCAGCGGGCACGTCTCGTTCGCCAACTGCGGGCTGCCGTATCACGTGGGCGGCGTGATCGAGGACCGCGAGGATCTGCTGCTGCAGACCCCCGAGTCGTTGGCCGCTCGCTTCGCGCTCGACGTGCGGGTGCTCAACGAGGTCGTGGGCATCGACCCCACGGCACGCACGGTCGAGATCCGCGATTTGCGCGACGGTCACACTTACAGCGAGCCGTACGACGAGTTGATCCTGTCGCCAGGTGCCCGGCCGGTGCGCCCGCCGATCCCCGGCATCGAGCGTGCCCTCACGTTGCGCGACATCGAGGACACCGACCGCATGATCGAGGTGCTCGCCAATGGTGTGTCCACCGCAGCGATCATCGGCGGCGGCTTCATCGGTCTGGAACTGACAGAGAACCTGGTGAAGCGCGGCCTGAAGGTGACGCTGGTGGAGGCCACCGACCAGGTGATGGCGCCGCTCGACCCGGAGATGGTGGAGCCGGTGCAGCAACGCATTCGCAAGCATGGGGTCACGCTCGTGCTGGGCAAGTCGGTGGTGGAGATCGGTGCCGACTCGGTGACGCTGAACGACGGCACCGTCGTGCCCGCCGATGTGGTCGTCGCGTCCATCGGGGTGCGCCCGGAGAGCACGCTGGCCACTGCGGCCGGCTTGGAGGTCGGGGCCGGTGGTGGCATCGTCGTCGATGACCACATGCGTACCAGCGTCCCGCACATCTATGCCGTCGGCGATGCCGTGGTGAAGCGCGACGCGGAGGACGACAGCGACGTGCTGGTGCCGCTGGCCAACACCGCCAACCGTCAGGGGCGCCTGGTGGCCGACGTCATCGCCGGTCATCCCGACGCCGACCGGCCTGTGCGCGCCACCGCGATCGTGGGTGTCTTCGGGCTGATGGCCGCCACCACCGGGTGGAACGAGAAGCGCCTGCGCCGCACCGGCCGTCCGTACCGTGCGATCCACACGCACCCCGGCTCGCACGCGGGGTACTACCCGGGCGCGCGCACCATGTCGCTGAAGCTGCTGGTGGACCCCGAGACCGACGCGATCCTGGGCGCGCAAGGTGTGGGTGCCGACGGAGTCGACAAGCGCATCGACGTGATCGCCACCGCGATGGCCGGTGGCCTCACCGCTACTGACCTCGCTGATCTCGAGCTCGCCTACGCGCCGCAGTTCGGTTCGGCGAAGGACCCGATCAACATGCTGGGGTTCATCGCCGAGAACCTGCGCGAGGGTTTGTTGCAGACCGTGCAGTGGTCCGAGCTCGCCGATGCCATGGCCGCCGGTGCGACGGTGGTGGACGTGCGCACGCCCGAGGAGTACGCCAAGGGGGCCATCCCCGGCTCGATCAACGTGCCGGTGGATGATCTCCGCGAACGCCACGGCGAACTGCCCAAGGGGCCGCTGGTGGTCACCTGCGCTGTCGGCCAGCGCGGCAACACCGCCACTCGCTTGCTGACCCAGTTGGGCCACGACGTGCGCAACCTGGACGGTGGCTACCGAACCTGGAGCAGCAGCCCCGCCGCTCACGCCTGACTCGCGCGCTACCGTCGCGGGCATGCCCCGAGACAACAAGCCTGATCGTCCGCGCCTCGGCGCGAACTACCGCAAGCTGTACACGGCGACAGCGTTGTCGAACATCGGCGACGGCATGTCGGGCATCGCCTACCCGTGGTTGGCCTCGGCCGTCACCCGTAACCCGCTGCTCGTCGCACTGGTTGCTGCTGCGCAGCGCTTGCCGTGGCTGGTGTTCACCCTGCCCGCTGGTGTGATCACCGATCGCGTGGACCGCAAGAAGGCGATGGTCCTGATGGACGGCCTGCGGTTCATGTTCACCTTGTTGGTGGCGTTCGCCGTGCTGGTGCAGCAGGACACGCTGCCCGCGCCCGACGAAGTGCGCAACGTGGTGGGCACGCGCGTGGGCCTCTACGTGCTGCTGGTCATCGCCACACTGTTGCTGGGGTGCGCCGAGGTGCTGCGAGACAACTGTGGGCAGACGTTCATGCCGTCGATCGTCCACGCCGAGCACCTCGAGCGGGCCAACGGCCGCATGTGGGCGATCGAGGGTGCAGCCAACACGTTCATCGGCCCGCCGATCGGTTCGTTGCTGCTGATGGCCGCCTTCTCGGCGCCGTTCTTCGTCGATGCCGGCTCCTTCTTCGCGGCAGCCGCGCTGGTGTTCCTGATCCCCGGCACGTTCCGCGCCGAGCGACCTGCCGTGGCACCCGACGCGCCGCCGCCGAACTGGAAGCACGAGCTGGCAGAAGGAGTGCGCTGGTTGCGCCACAACCGCCTGTTGTGGGCGATGGCGATCATCCTCGGCCTGATGAACATGGCCACCAACCTGTCGGGCGCGGTGTTCGTGTTGTTCGCGCAGGACGTGCTGAAGGTGTCGCCGCTGACCTTCACGATCATGGGGTTCGGGTTCGCGATCGGCGGGATCGTCGGCGGCTACGCCGGCCCGTGGATGTCCAAACGCTTCGGCAGCGGCACGTGCCTTGCGATCACCTTGGCCTCGGAGGCGATCGCACAGTCCGTCGTCGGCGCGTTGTCCTGGTGGCCACTGGTGGGCATCGTCTTCGGCATTGGGGCGATCATGGGGTCCACCTGGAACGTGATCACGGTCAGCCTGCGCCAGACGATCATCCCGCCGCACCTGCTCGGTCGAGTGAACAGCGTCTACCGCTTCTTCGCGTGGGGCATGATCCCGATCGGTGCGGTGCTCGGTGGCCTGGTGGTGCAGATCGTGGACGGCTTCGCCTCGGCGGAGATGGCGCTGCGCAGTGTGTGGTTCGTGTCCGGCGGCATCCATGCCGTGCTGTTCGTGTTCGGTCGCAAGCTGCTGACGACCGAGCGGTTGGAGGCGGCACGCGCCGCTGGTGTAGCCAACGACTAGCGCCGCCGCCGTTCCTCAGTGGGCGGTTGAGCATCTCGGTGCTCGGCCAGCACGTCGGCGACGGTTCGGTCGAGGTTGCCGGCACGACGGCCGGGGAGCACGCTGACCAGCCCGCGCCGTATCCGCCCCGTGAGGCTGTGGTCCAGGTAGGGCAGCAGGGTGCGGACGATCGGCCACCCGTCGTCGGGTTGCCCGAGCAAGCGGTCGCGCGTCATCCGCATCGGCGCCAGCCGCATCACCCCGTCGTGCAGAGTGCACGCCGCGTTGTCGACGTCGATGAGCAACCAGGTGAGGCCGTCCTCGCCGCCCCCGCTGGTGCGAGCCAGCAGCAGTCCGCGATCGGCGCTGTGCTGTTTGCACTGCTTGGTGCCGCTGACCGTGACCGACTTCCAGTCGAGGTCGGCGCGACACTCCGTCGCGGTGGCGTCGGTGGTGTCCGGGTCGAACAAGAGCAGGGCCCACAAGTCGGTACCCTCCAACATCGCCGGCATCAACGCGTTCAGCTGCTCGTCCGTGGCGAACTGGCGCAGGGCTGGGCCGACCACGTGGATGGACTCGTGCGTGCTCGGCGGGGCGATCGCGCCGACCGATGCGAGCTCTTGCTCGACGATCGACTGCATCGACGTGGTGGCACCGAGGCC
>CAZREK010000035.1:0-12702 GCA_964598965.1 uncultured Bifidobacterium sp.
CCTCGAGGGCATGCTGGAGATGACCGACCTCGCGCACGATGCATGGCGGCCGCCGATCGTGCCGGTGGTGGCACTGGAGCGCAAGGGCGTGGACGAGCTGTGGGCCGAGATCGAACGGCACCGGCAGTACATCACCGACAGCGGCGAGCTGGCCCGTCGTCGCGAGTTCCGCCTGCGCGAGGAGTTGCGCGAGATCGTCGCCCGCCGTCTCGAGCAGCGCGCTCGCGAGATCACCACGGGCGAGCGGTGGGACGAACTGCAGTCGGGCGTCATCGCTCGCACCACCGACCCATGGTCGGCCGCGGACGAGATGCTGCGCTCCGTTGGTGCCTGATCCGCACCGCGCCTAGGGTTCGGCCCATGGGTGAACTGGTACTGGTGGAGCGGCGTGACGACGGCGTGGCCGTGGTGACGCTGAACAATCCGAAGGTCAACGCGCTGTCGACGGCGCTGTTGGCGGAGCTGGCGGCCGTCGCCGCCGATCTCACCGGCAACCCGCCCGGCGCGGTAGTCATCACCGGCGGCGAGCGCTTGTTCGCCGCTGGCGCGGACATCAGCGAGTTCGCCGGTCCGGACGAAGGGGCGCGCATCGGTGCCGCGTTCCACAAGGCGCTCAACGCGGTGGCTGCGATTCCGCGCATGGTGATCGCCGCGGTCAGCGGCTTCGCGCTGGGTGGCGGTTGCGAGCTGGCTCTGGCGTGCGACTATCGCATCGCCGGCGAGAAGGCCGTCTTCGGTCAACCCGAGGTGCTGCTGGGCATCATCCCCGGCGGCGGTGGTACGCAGCGTTTGCCGCGCCTGGTGGGCCCTTCACGGGCCAAGGAGCTGATGGCCACCGGCCGTCAGGTGAAGGCCGAGGAAGCCCTGCGCATCGGTCTTGCCGACGAGGTCGTGCCCAACGATCAGCTGCACGAGCGGGCGCTGGCGCTGGCCGCCGAGCTGGCCCGAGGTGCGGTGCAGGCGCAGGCGCTCATCAAGCGCGCGGTAGACACGGGCATCGAGAGCGACCTCGGTGCCGGCCTGTCGCTCGAGCTGGCCCTGTTCGAGGCCGTGTTCGACACCGAGGACAGCCAGATCGGTGTCGAGTCGTTCAAGGCCAACGGCCCCGGCAAGGCTGCGTTCACCGGCAAGTAGGTCGAGCCGGGCCAGGCCCCGGCTGCGACCGACTGGTCAGCCGGCCCAGGCGATGAGGCCCAGCTCCACCTGGTGGACGAGGTGCGGGTGGTGCGGCATGGCCCGCACGGTGAGGCCATAGGGGCCGGCGTCGCCGACCACGTACTCGCCTTCGAACATGCCGTCGCCCGTGTGCGCGAGGCCCACGACGGCGGGACGGCCGACGAACGAGCCCTCTTGGTCCACCGCACCGTGCAGCACCTGCACGGCGACGTCGGTGATGTCGAGGCCGTCGATCTCCACCATCGCACGCACACGGCGGGTCTCGCCCTCGTGCGCGGGGGAGGTGTCGCACTGCACGTCCAGCACCTTCACCGACGGCCACGAGGACAACACATGGCGCTTCCACGCAGCGAGGTGGCGAGCCACCGCACCGTCGTCGGCGCTGATCCGCTGCGAACTGGCCGCAGCCGGCTCGTAGAACTCGGTGGTGTAGTCGCGCACCATGCGGGCCGCGGTGACGAACGGGCCCAGCGTGCGCCAGTTGTGCTGCATCATCTCCACCCAGCCGTGGGGCACGCCGTCGTACCCGCGGTCGTAGAACAGCGGGACGATGTCGCGCTCCAGCAGACCGAACAGGCTGGTGGCCTCACGCTGGTCACGGCGGGCGAGGTCGGGGTCGTCGTCGGCGGAGTTGATCGCCCAACCGTTGTGGCCGTCGAAGCATTCGTCCCACCAGCCGTCGAGGATGCTGCAGTTCAGCGCACCGTTCAGCGCGGCTTTCATGCCGCTGGTGCCGCATGCCTCCTGCGGGCGGCGCGGGTTGTTCAGCCACACGTCGCAACCGTGGTACATCACGCGAGCGACGGCCATGTCGTAGTCGGGCACGAACACGAAGCGGTGACCCACGTCGAGTTGGCGGGCGAACAGCTCGATCTCGCGGATCATGTCCTTGCCCGGCTGGTCGGCCGGGTGCGCCTTGCCGGCGAACACGAACTGCACCGGGCGATCCGCACTCAGGAGCAGGCGGCGCAGGCGATCGGGCTGCGACAGCAGCAGGGTGGCGCGCTTGTAGGTGGCGAAGCGACGCGCAAAGCCGATGGTGAGCGCCTTCGGGTCGAGAACGTTGTCGCCCAAGCGGTCGCGCACGAAGGCCACCAGCTCACTGCGGCCCTTGGCCCGAGCCGACCACACCTCGCCATGGTCGAGAGTGTTGACGCCCGTCCACGACGCGGCCTCTGCGCCGTCCCACATGCCACCCACGCTCTTGGCCAACAGCGACGCGATGTGGTCGCCCACCCAGGTGTGCGCGTGCACGCCGTTGGTGATCGCGCCGATCGGCACTTCGTCCACGGGCACGTCGGGCCACAGGCCGGCGAACATCTCGCGGCTGACCTCGCCGTGCAGTTGGGCGACACCGTTGCTGCGGCCGGCGAGGCGCAGCCCCATGACCGCCATGTTGAAACGCCCGTCGGCTTCCGCCGCGTCTTCGTCGTCGCGGTGACCGATGGCCATCAGCTGTTCGAAAGTGATGCCGCACTCCGTCGCGAACGAGGAGAAGTACTTCTCCATGATCTCGCGCGAGAAGCGGTCGATGCCGGCCGGCACCGGAGTGTGCGTGGTGAACACGCCGCCGGCGCGCACAAACTCCACCGCCTCGTCGAAGCGGAAACCGTGACCGACCAGCTCGCGGATGCGCTCCAGCGACAGGAACCCGGCGTGGCCCTCGTTGGTGTGGAACACCTGCGGCTGCAGCCCGAGCGCGCGCAGGGCGCGCACGCCACCGATACCCAGCACCATCTCCTGGCGGATGCGGTGCTCGCTGTCGCCGCCGTAGAGACGGTCGGTGATGGCCATCGCTTCGGGGCTGTTGCCCTCCACGTTGGTGTCCAGCAGGTACAGCGGCACGCGGCCGACCTGCACGCGCCACACGTTGATGCGCACATGATCACCGCCGATGTCCACGCTGACCTGCACGCCGGTGGGGTGCAGCGCCAGACCGTGCGGGTCCATCGGTGGGTAGCGCTCTTCCTGCACGCCGTCGGCGTTCAGGCGCTGGCGGAAGTAGCCCTCGGCGTAGAGGATGCCGATCGCCACCAGCGGGATGCCGAGGTCGCTGGCCGCCTTGAGATGGTCGCCGGACAGGATGCCGAGGCCACCCGAATACTGCGGCAGCGTTTCCGACAGGCCGAACTCGGGGCTGAAGTAGGCGATGCCTGCCAGCGGCGAACCCTCGCGGCCGTGGAACCACCGCGGCGCTTCCATCGCATCGCGCAACCGCTCGCCGGCTCGTCCGACGGCGGCGACGATCTCGGCATCGGCCGCCAGACGGGTCCAACCGTCCGGCGTGATCGCCGCCAACAGCCGCAGCGGGTCGTGCCCGCATTCGTCCCACAACACCGGGTCGAGGCTGCGGAACACGGCCTGCGTATCCCGGTCCCAGGTCCAGTGAAGGTTGGAAGCCAATACGGAAAGACCTTGCAAAGGTTGAGGAATGGCAGGGACCACATTGAACTCGCGTACTGCGCGCATGGGTGAAAGGCTAGTCGCGGTCTGGCACGGTCAGGTCAGAGTTGTATTTCCCCTGGTAGAACGCTATGCGCGCGGCTCAGGAACGGGCCGTTCGGTACACATCGGCCGTCGTCGCGGCGATCGCGTCCCAGGTGTAGGTGCCTGCCAGCAGGCCGGCGGACCGCGTGCGCAGGTCCTCGCCAAGGCTCGCGTCGGCCATCAGCGCAGCGATGCAGTCGGCCAGTTCGTGATGGTTCCCGGGCTCGAACAGCAGGCCCGCGCCGGTGCCCTCCACGATCTCCGCGAGACCACCGGTGCGAGCGACGATCGTCGGCGCGCCGGCGGCCATGCCCTCCAAGGCGACGATGCCGAACGGCTCGTACAGGGAGGGGATCACCACGCACGCGGCGCGCTGCAGGAGCGCGTGCAACTCGTCGTCGGGCACGAACCCGGCTAGTTGGACGATGTCGCCGACGCCCTCCATGTCGATGTGGGTCTGCAGTTCGGGCAGGTAGCTGCCCCGACCGGCGATCACACAATGAATGCCCGGCACGCGGTGGCGCAGTTCGCCGATCGCACGTGCGAGCACCTGGAAGCCCTTCTCGTACTGGATGCGACCCCAGGCCACGACCAGCGGTGGACGTTCCACCAAGGGGTGTCCACCCGCTGTCTGTGCTTGCCATCGGCCGATGTCCACCCCGTTCGGTACGAGGTGCACTTTCTCGGGCGGCAGCTCGAAGCTGGACACGACCTCGCGGACCATGAACCGCGAGCAGGCGATCACCTCGCGGGCCTGGTAGGTGAGCCACCACTCGATCGCGTTGATCGTGCCGGGCACACCGGGCGGCAGGTGTCCACCGTGGCGGCCGCGCTCGGTGGCATGGATGGTGGCCACCAACGGCACGCCGTGTAGCGCTTTGAGCGTGTCGCCCGCCCACGCGGTCAGCCAGTCGTGCGCGTGCACGACATCGGGCCGCCAGTCACCCAACCGCGCTGACAACGCGACCAACTGATGGTTGGCCGACGCCATGCGCGCCACCAGGTCGTCGTCCGGCAACCACGGCAACGCATGATCGGCGCGGATCACCCGCACCCCGTCGACCACCGAATCGTCCGGCGCGTTGGGGTGGTGCAACGTGAACACCACGACCTCGTGACCGCCGCGAACCATTGCCGTGGCCAGGCCTTCGACGTGAGCTGCGATGCCGCCCACCACCAGCGGCGGGTATTCCCACGACAGCATCAGCACGCGCACGACGACGAAAGGTAGCGCGGCAACCAGGTTCTTGTGGTCTCGACCGCGTACCATCGGTGTCGTGGTGCTGTCCGACCTCGATCTTCACCTGTTCAACGAGGGGACGCACCGTCGCCTGTGGGAGTTCCTCGGTGCTCACTGCCTGCCCGATGGCGGGGTGCGCTTCGCTGTGTGGGCGCCGAACGCCTCCGAGGTGTTCGTCCACGGCGACTGGAACGGCTGGGGCGATGGTGTTCGCCTGCAGCCGCAGGGCAGCTCTGGCATTTGGGCCGCGGAATGCCCAGAGGCTGTCCCCGGCCATCGCTACAAGTACTCGGTCGCCGACCAGGCCGGCCGTCATGTGATGAAGGCCGACCCGATGGCCCGCCAGAGCGAGTGCCCACCGGACACCGCCAGCGTGGTGCCGTGGCCCGAGCCCTACCAGTGGGGCGACGGGGGATGGATGGCCGCCCGCAGCAACGCAGTGGGAACCCCGCTGCGCATCTACGAGGTGCATCTCGCGTCGTGGCGGTGGGGCGTCGGCGGCTACCGCGAGTTGGGCGAAGCGTTGGCCGACCACGTCGGTGCGATGGGCTTCACCCATGTCGAGCTGATGCCGGTGGCGGAGCACCCGTTCGGTGGTTCGTGGGGTTACCAGGTGTCCGGTTACTACGCGCCGACGGCGCGCCATGGCACGCCGCACGACCTGAAGTCGATGATCGACGTGTTGCACCAGCGGGGCATCGGCGTGATCGTCGACTGGGTGCCCGCGCACTTCCCCAAGGACGAGTTCAGCCTCGCCCGCTTCGACGGCACCGCGCTGTACGAGCACGCCGACCCGCGCCAGGGCGAGCACCCCGACTGGGGCACCCTGGTGTTCAACTACGGCCGCACCGAGGTGCGCAACTTCCTCATCGCCAACGCCCTCTACTGGTTGCACGAGTTCCACGTCGACGGGCTGCGTGTCGACGCGGTCGCCAGCATGCTGTACCTCGACTACTCGCGTCCGGAGGGCGGCTGGGTGCCGAACCGCGACGGCGGCCGCGAGAACCTCGACGCCATCGCGTTCCTGCGCGAGCTGAACGACGTGGTGCGCGGCGAGGCGCCCACCGCGATGATGATCGCCGAGGAGAGCACCGCCTGGCCGAAGGTGACGCATCCCACCGAGTACGGCGGCCTGGGTTTCACCCACAAGTGGAACATGGGCTGGATGAACGACACGCTCGAGTACATGCACCACGAGCCGGTGCATCGCCGCTGGCACCAAGGAGAGATGAGCTTCGGCCTGCTCTATGCCTTCAGCGAGCGTTTCGTGCTGCCGTTCAGTCACGACGAGGTCGTGCACGGCAAGGGCAGCCTGCTGTCGAAGATGCCGGGCGACGACTGGCAACGATTCGCCAACCTGCGCGCGCTCTACGCCTGGATGTACTCGCAGCCGGGCGCGCCGCTGCTGTTCATGGGCGCGGAGATCGCACCGTTCACGGAATGGAGCGAGAGCCAGGGCCTGCCGTGGCACCTGCTGGAGTTCGCGCCGCACAAGGGCGTGTGCGATCTGCTGGCAGAGCTGAACCGCTTGTCGGTGGAGTGGCCGGCGTTGTACGAGCGCGATCATGAGGCCACCGGGTTCCAGTGGCTCGACGCGGACGACGCTGATCACTCGATGTACGCCTACATGCGCTGGGGGTACGCGGGTGGTCGCGCGGTGTCGTGCGTCGCCAACTTCACCCCCGTGCCGCGCACCGGGTATCGCCTCGGCGTGCCGTGGGCGGGGCAGTGGAAGCTGCTGCTCGACACCGACTCTGCTGCCTACGGTGGCAGCGGTTTCGGCGGCTGGACGATGACCGAGACCCACCTGGAGGCCACCGATGTGCCGTGGCAGGGGCAGCCGTGCTCGGTGCAGCTCGACGTGCCGCCGCTGTCCATGGTGTGGCTCGGCGGTGTTCGGCCGTGACTCACGCATGATGCGGGCGTGGCGCGACGAGCGCCTGCGCGCCGTGGCTGCCGCATGCGTCACGCTGGGCCTCGCGGTCGGCGTGTTCGCGGTGTCGTTCGGTGTCAGCTCGGTGGCCGCCGGGGCCAGCGTTGCTCAGACCTGCGCGTTGTCGCTGCTGGTCTTCACCGGTGCATCGCAGTTCTCAGCGATCGGCGTGTTCGCGGCGGGCGGGTCCGCGGCGTCGGCGTTCGGTGGCGCCGCCCTGCTGGCCGCACGCAACGCGGTGTACGGGCTGGCAATGGCGCCGTACATGCAGGGCCGGCTGCCCACGCGGTTGGTGGCCGCGCAGCTGACCATCGACGAGACGACGGCGATGGCCGCGGCGCAGGAGGATGAAGCGCACCGGCGTGCCGCCTTCTGGATCACCGGCATCAGCCTGTACATCTTCTGGAACCTGGGCACGTTGATCGGAGCACTCCTCGGTTCCTCTATCGACCCGGAGAGGTTCGGCCTCGATGCCGCCTTCCCCGCGGCCTTCATCGCCATTCTCTGGCCGCTGCTGCGCGAGCGTCGGCCGATGGTGGCAGCGCTGTTGGGTGCCGCGATCTGTGCGGTGCTGATCCCGTTCACTCCGGTGGGCGTGCCGATCCTGTGCGCGGCCCTAGCGATCGCGGTGGGGGTGCGCAAATGACGTGGCCGTTCGTGTTCTTGCTCGGTGCCACGGCGTACGGGTTCAAGGTGCTCGGGCTGGTGGTGGTGGGTCACCGCAAACTGCCGCCGCTGCTGGACCGCTGCCTGGCGCTGATCCCGGCCGCGCTGATTGCCGCGATCGTCGTGTCGAACACGTTCGCCGACGGTCGCCATCTGCAGATCGACGCCCGCGCCGCAGGCGTCGGTGCAGCGGTGATCGCCGCGTGGCGCAAGGCACCGTTGATCGCCGTCATCGTGATCGGCGCGGCCGTCACGGCCGCGGTGCGCGCCGTCGCCTGATCAGGCGGATTCGACGAGGTGCTTCAGGTCGCGCAGGTTGCGGCGCCAGATGGCGGCGAGCACCAGTTTGCCGCCCACCAGCGCGCCCAGCGGACCGCCCATCCACCACGGGAAGTGCAGGGTCTCCGCCCACACGAAGCGGGTGCGGCGCGCCTCGCCGTACGGGGCGTCGATGGGCTGCAGCGTGAAGCGACCTTCGCCGGTGACCAGACCGGTGTGGCGCACGCCCATCGCAGCCGCCGGTTGCCACTCCGTGATTTCCATCTCGTCGGTCAGACGGATGGGGCCCACCTTGGTGGCGCAGGCGAACGTCGTGCCGACGCCGCGGGTTTGATCGGTGTGGAACGTGATGGCCACCGCGTCGTGCATCCAGTCGACGTGACGCTCCACCGGTTCGACGACCAGCCACACCTGTTGCGGGGTCGCGTCGATCTCCACCGACACGCGGATGCCCGGCATGGTCAGGCCTCGACGGAGACTCGGCGCAGTTCCTCGGCAGCGGCCTCGGGCGGCACGATGTTGATCATCACGCCGGTGCCACGCTCGAAGCCTGCGGTGGTGACCAGCTTGGGGAACAAGTGGATGTGCCAGTGGTACGCACCCTTGTAGTGGTGCGGTGCAGTGTGGAACACGAGGTTGTACGAGAGGTCGCCATGCACCTCACGGAGCGCGACGACGGAGTCGCGGATGGCGACGCCGATGGCCTTCAGCGTGTCGTCGTTGCTGTCGGTGAGGTGCAGGTCGTGGCTGCGCGGGATGATCAACAGCTCGTACGGCGTGCCTGCCCAGAACGGGCTGATGGACACGACCTTGTCGTTCGCGAACAGCACGCGCTTGCCGTCCACCAGTTCGGCCTCGATGGTGGCGCACAGGATGCAGCCGCCCTCGAAGCGGTTGAAGGCGCGCTCCTCGTCGATCATCTCGCCGGGAACGAACGGCAGGCCGAGCAGCTGGCCGTGCGGGTGGGCCAACGAGGCACCGGCCTCGCGCCCGTGGTTGATGATCGCCTGGGTGTACCGCACGTGCGGTTGCGCGGCATGGTCCTGCAGGCGCCGCTTCAGCATCAGCATGACGTCGCCGGCATCGTCATCGGTGGCAAGGTGCACGCCACCGTCATGGCGGCGGGTGTACACGAACACCTCATGGATGCCGCTGGCCTCGGCTTCCACGTGCACCGGGCCGAGGTGGTGGACGGCGAAGGGCTCGTCGCCGTCGAACGCGGGGTACAGGTTGGGGACGACCCGCATCTTCCAGCGGCCGCCTTCGTCCAGCGTCTCGAGCGCCGGCAGCGTTGCTTCCTCGTGGCCCGGGCAGAACGGGCAGGGGCGATCGGGGTCGGCCTCCACACGGTCGGTGCGGGGGGCGAAATCGGAGGGGCGCTCGGCGCGATCGGCCACGATCGTGACCCAGCGACCCGTCAGAGGGTTGAGGCGGAGGTGACTCACAGTGGTCTCAGCCTACGACGCGTGTCCGGCGCCGCGGCGCAACGAGAACGAATTCACATAGTCGGCCCGTAGACCGACACGTGTCGGGTGCTGTGCGCGTCGAACGGGGTGGCCTCGAAGTCCGCCCAGCGGTCCTGCAACGCCAGCCCGGCCTCGGCCGCCATGTGATCCAGTTGCGCCGGGGTGGCCCACCGCACGGCCCACGGCCGCAGCCGAACGCCACCCGCTTCGGTGAACTGGATGTACTGCCCCTCGGCGACCTGGCGGGCAGGGTCGGTGCGGCTGGCCGACAGCACCACGCGGTCGGCGGTCAATGCTTTCACCGACACGGAGTCGCCGGGCTGGGCCTCGTCGGATGGTACGAACGCTTCGATCACCAGTCGTCCGCCGCGGACAAGGCGCTGCGCGACGGCTGCCATGCACTGGCGCTGGCGGGCTTCGCTGAGCAGGTTGAAGAACGTGTTGTACGCGGCGAACACCAGGTTGAAGGGACCATCGGGCAGGTCGTCGACCATGTCGCCGCGCACTGCAGTCACACTGCGCCCGTTCGGTTTGGCGGCCATGCGGGCCAGCATCGCCGCGCTCGTGTCGAGGCCGAACACCTGCCCACCGTGCGCGGCGACCGCCTCGCACAGTGGAATCGCCAGCCGGCCGGTGCCGACGCCCAGCTCCAGCGCTCGGCCGTCGCCGGTGAAACGCGACAGGCAGGCCACCACCGGGCCCACGTCGCCGAGCTCTTCCTCGTACCACTCGTCGTACACGTCGGCGAACGCCTCGCCGTAGCTCGTGTCGTCGTATCCCTGCACCCGGCCATGATGCCGCACCCGCGTCGGCAAGAATGGTGCCCGTGACACAGTGGGCGGAGATCGAGGCGGCACCGCAGGCCCCTCGCGCCGCGTCACCGGCGACGGTCCGCACCACGCGCGCCGCTGTCCGTCTGCGCCGCACCGAGCACTTGGTGCTCGGCTCGATCGATGGTGGTGCTCACGTCCTCCAGCGGCGCGGCCGCCACTTGCTGCTCGGGGCCGCGGTCTTCATGGTGCCGTTGGCGGCGCTGCAGTTGTTGCTGACCGTGCTCGCGTGGGGGCAGTTCGACCGCTTCGAGGGGCTGCTCGGCGAGCACGGATATCTGGGCGTGGAGCGCGGCTCGACGGTGATCGCCTTCCTCTCGCTGGGCTATTGCTCGCACCTCATCGGTGCGTTCGTCACTGCCTACCTGGTGCCGTACCAGTTGGGTGGCGACCCGAAGCTGTGGTCGACGGTCGGCAAGGTGCTGCGCCGGTTGCCACGGCTGACCTGGACGTGGGCAGTCACGCACGCATGGCTCGCGCTCGGGGTGCTGATCTACCTCAACACCGACTCGGGCACGTTCACACTGTTGGCAGTCCTGTTCTCCCCGCTGACGATGTTCTTCACCGCGCTGTCGTTGTTCGCCGCACCTGTCGTTGCCGTCGAGGGTGGTGGCGAGTCGCTGCGCCGCTCGCTGCGGCTGGTGCGTGGCCGCCAGGGTGCTGCCTACGGGTTCGTCTGGCTGAACAGCCTCGTCGCGTGGATATTGTTCGTTTGCATCACCGGTCTGCCGGAGGCTGCGTCGTCGACGGGCCTCGTGACGTTCGGTAGCTATGGCTGGTTGTTCGAAGGGATTGCCGCGCAGATCGCGATGCTGGTGATCGTGCCCTTCTCGGCAGCGACCGCCGCGCAGATGTACCTCCAAGTCCGCGTCGCGTCGGAAGGCCTCGACATCACGCTGGCGGCCGATGCTGCGTTCGGGGCGCGCCGGTGAACGCAGCTGTGGTGCGACTGATCGGATGGCTGGCGTCGGTGCCCCCGCCCACCGACCCGCTGGGACCGGTGGATCAGGACCCCGAGCAGATCCGCAACGAGGCGTGCAAGGTGGTCAGCTCCAACTCGTCCACCTGCGTCACCAACACCACGGTGCGGCCGCCCAACACTTCGTCCGGTGGTGGTGGCGGGATCGACCTCAGTTGGTTGTCGATGCTGCTGTGGGTGTTGCTGATCGCAGCAGTCGCGGCCGCAGTGGTGATGCTGCTGCGGCGACCGTTCTCGCGATCGCGCACGGCGTCGTCCACGGAGGAGGACCATGACGACGACGAGGTGATCGACGAGGGAGCGGTGTTCGTCGACCGATCGCGCGAGCCGGTCGACTGGCGCAAGGAGGCGGATGAGCATCGACGCGCAGGCCGCTTCCGCGACGCGTTGCGTTGCCGCTATCGCGCGCTCGTCGGCGACCTTGCCCGCCGCGGCCTGATCGATGAGATCCCCGGGCGCACCACCGGTGAACACCGTCGGCAGGTCCACGAGGTCACGCCCGCGGCTGCTTCGCCGTTCGACGACGCGGCCGATCTGTTCGACGGCGCCTGGTACGGCCACGCCGATGTCGACGTCGCCGACGATGACCGGTTCGTCGGGCTGGAGCAGGAGGTCCTGAACGCGGCGAGGGAGCGCGCACGATGAGCGCGCGTTCGGCCAGTTCCGCCGGGGGTGGCACCGGTGGTGGCCGCGCCGGCCTCACCGCGCTGTTGCTGGTTGCCGCTGCGCTGGGCATGTTCTTGCTGTTGCGAGCGACACCGTCCGCGGAGCCGTTCGATCCGCGCAGCGGTGGTCCGTCCGGCACACGCGGCCTGGTGTTGTTGCTGGAACGCCTTGACGCCGACGTCAGCCTCGTCCACACGCTCGACGCCAACGATGCGGCCGACGGCACGCGGGTGCTCGTGCTGCGCGCCGATCTCAGCGATCGCCAGACCAGCGAGCTGACCGCCTTCGCCCGTGCGGGCGGCGTGGTGGTGTGGGCCGATCCGACCATCGACCCGTTCTCGCTGACTGACATTGCCGGGCAACTGCCGGCGGTCGACTGGACGCCGTCCGCCGAGGACTACAACGTCCCGATCGACGAGTGCTCGATCGGCGCACTGCAACACCTCACCGGTGTGCTGGCCCCGTCGGCCTTCGTGTTCCGATCGGGCGGCGACTCGCAGACGTGCTTCGGCGACGATCGCAGCTCGTTCGTGGTCGCGACCCCCTACGGGAAGGGTTGGGCGGTGCAGCTCGGCGACAACGAGCAGTTCACCAACCGGTTCCTGCGCTACGCGGACAACGCCGCGCTCGCCACGGCGCTGCTGGCCCCGCGGGCCGGCGCGCATGTCGACATCTTGTTGGGCGACGGCGCCGCGCCGCAGACATCGCGCGCGGAGGTCACCGAGGAACGCACGCTGTTCGACCTCGTGCGCCCCAGCGTGTGGATGGCGCTCGCGCAGCTGGCGATCGCCTTCATCGTTTACGCTGCGGCCGTCGCCATCCGGCCCGGCCGTCCGGTGCGCGAGCCCGAGCAGGTTCCGCTGGAGAGCAGCGAGCTGGTGGTCGCCAGCGGACGGCTGATGCAGCGCGCCGGTCATGCTCAACGGGCTGGCCTGTTGCTGCGCAGTGACTGCTATCGGCGCCTGTGCGCAGAGCACCAC